>NZ_JBJGZY010000011.1:0-110302 GCF_054050755.1 Modestobacter sp. SYSU DS0511 | reverse complement strand
TATTTAATTATAATATATAATCATGAAAAAACAAAGTAATCTTTTTTTATTTTATGGCGGGGGGCGCGCGCCCCCCCCCCCCCCCCCCCCCCCCCCCCCCCCCCCCCCCCCCCCCCCCCCCCGCCGATCACACGTCCTCGACGCTGGAGGGCTCGCGGCGGGAGAGGTCGATGCCCAGCTCCTCCGCGGCCCGGAACACCTCGTCGTCGGTGTCGCGCAGCTCGATCGCCTGGCCGTCGCCGGAGAGGACCTCCACGTTCAGGCACAGCGACTGGAGCTCCTTGAGCAGCACCTTGAACGACTCGGGGATGCCCGGCTCCGGGATGTTCTCGCCCTTGACGATGGCCTCGTAGACCTTGACCCGGCCGAGGATGTCGTCGGACTTGATGGTGAGCAGCTCCTGCAGCGCGTACGCGGCGCCGTAGGCCTGCATCGCCCAGCACTCCATCTCACCGAAGCGCTGGCCACCGAACTGCGCCTTACCACCCAGCGGCTGCTGCGTGATCATCGAGTACGGCCCGGTCGAGCGGGCGTGGATCTTGTCGTCGACCAGGTGCAGCAGCTTCAGGATGTAGACGTAGCCGACCGAGATGGGCTCGGGGAACGGCTCGCCGGAACGGCCGTCGAACAGCCGGGCCTTGCCGGTCTCCTTGACCATCCGGTTGCCGTCGCGGTTCGGGATCGTCGAGCCGAGCAGGCCGATGATCTCGTCCTCCTTGGCGCCGTCGAACACCGGAGTCGCGGTCCGGGTACCCGGTGCGGCCTGGCGCGCGGCGGCAGGCAGCCGGGACGCCCACTCCGGGGTGCCCTCGACCTCCCAGCCGGTCTTGGCGATCCACCCGAGGTGGGTCTCCAGCACCTGGCCGACGTTCATCCGGCCGGGCACGCCCAGCGGGTTGAGCACGATGTCGACCGGGGTCCCGTCCTCGAGGAACGGCATGTCCTCCTGCGGGAGGATCTTGGAGATGACGCCCTTGTTGCCGTGGCGGCCGGCCAGCTTGTCACCGTCGCTGATCTTGCGCATCTGGGCCACGTAGACCCGGATCAGCTCGTTCACGCCGGCGGGCAGCTCGTCGCCGTCCTCGCGGGAGAAGACCCGGACGCCGATGACCTTGCCCGACTCACCGTGCTTGACCTTGAGGCTGGTGTCGCGGACCTCGCGGGCCTTCTCACCGAAGATCGCCCGCAGCAGCCGCTCCTCGGGGGTCAGCTCCGTCTCGCCCTTGGGCGTGACCTTGCCGACGAGGATGTCGCCGGGGACGACCTCGGCACCGATGCGGATGATGCCGCGCTCGTCGAGGTCGGCGAGGACCTCCTCGGAGACGTTCGGGATGTCCCGGGTGATCTCCTCGGCACCGAGCTTGGTGTCGCGGGCGTCGACCTCGAACTCCTCGATGTGGATCGAGGACAGGACGTCGTCCTGCACGAGGCGCTGCGACAGGATGATCGCGTCCTCGTAGTTGTGGCCCTCCCACGGCATGAAGGCGACGAGCAGGTTCTTGCCCAGCGCCATCTCGCCCTCGTCGGTGCAGGGGCCGTCGGCGATGACCTGACCGACCTCGACCCGCTGGCCCTCCTCGACCACCGGGCTCTGGTTGATCGAGGTGCCCTGGTTCGAGCGGCGGAACTTCAGCAGCCGGTAGGTCTGCCGGGTGCCGTCGTCGGCCATCACGGTGACGTAGTCGGCGGTGGAGTCCTCGACCACACCGGCCTTCTCGGCCACCACGACGTCGCCGGCGTCCACCGCGGCACGCAGCTCCATGCCGGTGCCGACCAGCGGCGCCTCGCTGCGCAGCAGCGGGACGGCCTGACGCTGCATGTTCGCGCCCATCAGGGCCCGGTTCGCGTCGTCGTGCTCGAGGAACGGGATCATCGCCGTCGCGACCGAGGTCATCTGCCGCGGCGAGACGTCCATGTAGTCGACATTCTCCGGCGCCAGGTAGTCGACCTCACCGCCCTTGGTGCGGACCAGGACCCGCTCCTCGGCCAGGCGGCCGCTCGCGTCCAGCGGGGAGTTGGCCTGCGCGACGACGAAGCGGTCCTCCTCGTCGGCGGTCAGGTAGTCGATCTGGTCGGTGACCTGGCCGTTCTCCACCTTGCGGTACGGCGTCTCGATGAAGCCGAAGGGGTTCACCCGGCCGAAGGAGGACAGCGAGCCGATCAGGCCGATGTTCGGGCCTTCCGGCGTCTCGATCGGGCACATCCGGCCGTAGTGGCTGGGGTGCACGTCGCGCACCTCCATGCCCGCGCGCTCACGGGACAGACCACCCGGGCCCAGCGCCGACAGGCGGCGCTTGTGGGTCAGGCCCGCGAGCGGGTTGGTCTGGTCCATGAACTGCGACAGCTGGCTGGTGCCGAAGAACTCCTTGATGGAGGCGACGACCGGCCGGATGTTGATCAGGGTCTGCGGCGTGATCGCCTCGACGTCCTGGGTCGTCATCCGCTCGCGGACGACGCGCTCCATGCGGGACAGCCCCACCCGGATCTGGTTCTGGATCAGCTCGCCCACGGTGCGCAGCCGGCGGTTGCCGAAGTGGTCGATGTCGTCGACGCCGTGGTCGGGCTCGCCCGCGTGCAGGCGCACCACGTACTCGATGGTGGCGACGATGTCGTCCTCGGTCAGCGTGGTCGTCGAGGTGGGGGCGTCGACGCCGAGCTTCTTGTTGACCTTGTACCGGCCGACCTTGGCCAGGTCGTAGCGCTTCGGGTTGAAGAACAGGTTCTCCAGCAGCGCCTGCGCGGACTCACGCGTCGGCGGCTCGCCCGGGCGCAGCTTGCGGTAGATGTCGAGCAGCGCCTCGTCCTGGCCGGCGATGTGGTCCTTCTCCAGGGTGGCCAGCATGGTGGGCGACCACTGGAAGTGCTCGCGGATGCGGTCCTCGGTCCAGCCCAGCGCCTTGAGCAGCACGCTGACCGGCTGGCGGCGCTTGCGGTCGATCCGGACGCCGACGGTATCGCGCTTGTCGACGTCGAACTCCAGCCACGCACCGCGGCTGGGGATGACCTTGGCGCTGAAGACGTCCTTGTCCGAGGTCTTGTCCAGCGCCTTGTCGAAGTAGACGCCGGGGCTGCGGACCAGCTGCGAGACGACCACGCGCTCGGTCCCGTTGATGACGAAGGTGCCCTTGTTCGTCATGATCGGGAAGTCGCCCATGAACACCGTCTGGCTCTTGATCTCACCGGTGGTGTTGTTCATGAACTCGGCGGTGACGAACAGCGGCGCCGCGTAGGTCATGTCCTTGTCCTTGCACTCCTCGAGCGACGCCTTGACGTCCTCGAAGCGCGGGTTGGAGAAGGACAGCGACATCGAGCCGCTGAAGTCCTCGATCGGCGAGATCTCCTCGAGGATCTCGGCCAGACCGCCGACGGCGCCGGCCTGCTCCTCGGGGGGGAGGGTGGCGCGCCAGACGGGGCTGCCGACCAGCCACTCGAACGAGGCGGTCTGCAGGCCGAGCAGGTCGGGGACCTCGAGCGGCTCGTGGATCTTGGCGAACGAGACGCGGAGCGGCGCGCCGGGGATCTTCTGGTGGTCGGTGCCGCCGGTGCGGGGACCGGCCTGCAGCTCGACCGCGGCCGGGGTGCTGCTGGGGGACTCGGTGGTGCCGGGGGTGATGCTGGTGGGGCGAGAGCCTGCCAAGATGCGTCCTTTCGAGGACCTCACGACGTGCGGGCGGTGGGTGCAGTTCGTCCTGGGTCGTCGTCGTTGTCGGCGAGGCTGACCGCGGATGCCGGGCCCCGTCGGTACGGTCAACACGGGGTCGCCCGGAGCCGTTCCCCGGGCACCCCTCGTGACCCGTTTCGGCGGGCTGGCAGTCAGAGGGCAGCGCAACAGGAGACCCTACCCCTGCTACGCGCCGGTGTCCACGTCGGGCCGCTGGTGCGGCGCGGGACACACCCATCGGTGTACCCGGCGCCGTCGCGGTCCCCGTCGTCGTGCCGGGACGCCGTGCGTCGGGGGACGCCGACCGCGCGGGCCGACGGGGCTGCCGGGCGTCGATGATGCCAGCGCCCCGGCTCGGTGCGGGCAGGCACGCCGAGAACCGGACGGTGCGCCCGGGTACGCCGCAGGGGCCGCCCTCCGTGCGGAGGACGGCCCCTGTCGGGTCGTGCACGCCCGGCTTCCGCCGGGCAGGGGGGTCACGTCACCGTGACGTACCCGGCGTCCGAGGACGCCGGGCAGGGGGTCACTTGACGGTGACGGTGGCGCCGGCGCCCTCGAGGGCGGCCTTGGCCTTCTCCGCGGCGTCCTTGGCGACCTTCTCCAGGATCGGCTTCGGCGCGTTGTCGACCAGGTCCTTGGCCTCCTTGAGGCCGAGCGAGGTCAGGCCGCGCACCTCCTTGATGACCTGGATCTTCTTGTCACCGGCGGCCTCGAGGATGACGTCGAACTCGTCCTGCTCGACGGCGGCGGCCTCGCCACCGCCACCACCGGCGGCCGGGGCGGCCGCGACGGCGACGGGGGCAGCGGCGGTGACCTCGAAGGTCTCCTCGAACTGCTTCACGAAGTCCGACAGCTCCAGGAGGGTCATCTCCTTGAAGGCGTCGAGCAGCTCGTCAGTGGAAAGCTTGGCCATGGTGTCTCCTTGGTGGGTCAGGCGTCGCTGGCCGCGGTGTCCGCGGCAGCGTCGGTGGTCTCGGGGGTGGTGTCAGCAGCAGCTGCGTCCGCGGCAGGAGCGCCCTCAGCGGGCTTCTTCTCCTGCAGCGCGGCCGCCAGACGGGCGACCTGGGACAGCGGGGCCTGGAACAGCCCGGCGGCCTTGGTCAGGTTGCCCTTCATCGCACCGGCCAGCTTGGCCAGCAGGACCTCGCGCGGCTCGACGTCGGCGAGGCGGGTGACCTCGGAGGCGTCGACCGTGCGGCCGTCGACCACGCCACCCTTGACGACGAGCGACGGGTTGGCCCGCGCGAAGTCGCGGATGGCCTTGGCGGCCTCCACCGGATCGCCCTCGATGAAGGCGATCGCGGTGGGGCCGTTCAGCAGCGGGCCCAGGTCGGAGAAACCGACCGAGTCCGCCGCCCGCTTCGTCAGGGTGTTCTTGACGACGGCATAGCTGCTGCCCGCACCGAGGGAACGACGCAGCTCGGTCAGCTGCGCCACGGTCAGCCCGCGGTACTCGGTGAGCACGGCCGCGCTGGATGCCTGAAAACGCTCGGTGATCTCCTGGATCGCGGCGTCCTTGGCCTGCGTGGGCATGGGCCTCCTCTCGCTGTCGGGCGACCACCGGCCGGTGCGCGCACGTGCACGATCGGGGCCCGGAGACGAGGAACGCCCCGGCGCAGGGCGCACGGGGCGAGAAAGGCCGGTGGCTCCGGGTCAGCCGACCCGGGCTCCGACGCGTTCGTCGAACCGTCCACCTGCGCGGGCCGTCCGGTGATCCGGACCTTCGATCGCACGCGGACGTGCGACGACCAAGCGGTCATGGGGGGAACAGCGGCAACTGTACGTCATGGCACGCCCTCGACGCCAACCGCCGTCGTCACGGCCCGCCGCCAGGGACCTGGACCGGCGGGGTCGAACGGGCCGGGAACGACGGACGGCGCCACCCCGCGAGAGGTGACGCCGTCCGTCTGGCCCCCTGCAGGGCCCGCCGCGAGCTAGCGAGCGGCGGGGGGCAGGGGGTCCTTCATCAGGCGTTGGCCTCGTCGACCGTCAGGTTGCGGGTGCGGTTCGGGTCGACCGGGATGCCCGGGCCCATGGTCGTGGAGATGGTGACCTTCTTGAGGTAGCGCCCCTTGGCCGCGGACGGCTTGGCGCGGAGCACCTCGTCGAGGGCGGCGGCGTAGTTCTCCACCAGCTTGGTCTCGTCGAAGGACGCCTTGCCGATCACCAGGTGCAGGTTGGCCTGCTTGTCGACGCGGAAGTTGATCTTCCCGCCCTTGATGTCGTTGACGGCCTTGGTGACGTCGGGGGTCACGGTGCCGGTCTTCGGGTTCGGCATCAGGCCACGGGGGCCGAGGATGCGGGCGATGCGACCGACCTTGGCCATCTGGTCGGGGGTCGCGATCGCGGCGTCGAAGTCGAGGAAGCCGCCCTGGATCCGCTCGATCAGGTCGTCGGAGCCGACCACGTCGGCGCCGGCGGCCTCGGCCTCGGCGGCCTTGTCGCCGGTCGCGAAGACGATGACCCGGGCGGTCTTGCCGGTGCCGTGGGGCAGGTTGACCGTGCCGCGGACCATCTGGTCGGCCTTGCGCGGGTCGACGCCGAGCCGGATCGCGACCTCGACGGTCGCGTCGTACTTGGTGGTCGACGTCTGCTTGGCCAGGCCGGCGGCCTGCAGCGGGCTGTACAGCCCGTCCGCGTCGACCAGCTCGGCGGCCTTGCGGTAGTTCTTGCCGTGCTTCGCCATGGTGGTTCCTTCCTTCGGGGCGGTGCCCCGGTCGCGTGGTGCGCGGGCCTGGCGCAGGCCCTCCCACATGTGCTGACACCCTCCGGTCGCCCGGACGGCGGGTGGTGCGGCGCCGCTGGGTCAGCGGCGCGACCTCACTGGACCGTGATGCCCATCGACCGGGCGGTGCCGGCGATGATCTTCTCGGCGTGGTCGAGGTCGTTGGCGTTCAGGTCCGCCATCTTGGTCTGCGCGATCTCGCGGACCTGGTCGCGGGTGACGGTGGCGACCTTGGTCTTGTGCGGCTCGCCCGAGCCCTTCTCGACACCAGCGGCCTTGAGCAGCATGCGCGCGGCCGGCGGGGTCTTGGTGACGAAGGTGAACGACCGGTCCTCGAAGACCGAGATCTCGACCGGGATGACGTTGCCGCGCTGCGACTCGGTCGCGGCGTTGTACGCCTTGCAGAACTCCATGATGTTGACGCCGTGCTGACCGAGGGCCGGGCCCACGGGCGGAGCGGGGGTGGCCGCGCCGGCGTTGATCTGGAGCTTGATGACCGCGGTCAACCGCTTCCTGGGGGGCATGACTTCCTTCTTCTGTGTGCGTTGACTAGTTCAGTTCGACGGCCCCGCTGCAGGGGCCCGCCGCGAGCTTGCGAGCGGTGGGGAGCAGCGGGGTCCTTCTCACAACTTGGCGACCTGGGTGAACGACAGCTCGACCGGTGTCTCGCGGCCGAAGATGGAGACGAGGACCTGCAGCTTCTGCTGCTCGGCGTTGATCTCGTTGATCGTGGCCGGCAGCGTGGCGAACGGGCCGTCCATGACGGTGACCGACTCGCCGACCTCGAACTCCACCGTGGGAACCGGGCCGGCAGCGGGCGTGCTGGTCTCGGTCGCCGCCGCCGTGGGCTTGACCGGGGTGTCGGCGACCAGCAGGTTGACGACCTCGTCGATGCTCAGCGGTGAGGGCTTGGAGGTCGCGCCCACGAACCCGGTGACCCCGGGGGTGTTGCGGACCGCACCCCAGGACTCGTCGTTGAGGTCCATCCGGACCAGCAGGTACCCGGGCAGCTTCTTGCGGTTGACCTGGGTCCGCTTGCCGTTCTTGATCTCGGTGACCTCCTCGGTGGGCACCTCGATCTGGAAGATGTAGTCCTCCATGTCCAGCGACGTGATGCGGGACTCCAGGTTGGTCTTCACCTTGTTCTCGTAGCCGGCGTACGAGTGGATGACGTACCAGTCGCCGAACTGGGTGCGCAGCCTCGAGCGCAGCGCCTCCCGGGGGTCCTCGTCGGCCTCCTCGGCCGTCTGGAGGGCCTCCTCGACCGCCGGGTCGTGGTCAGGCGCCGGCGCGGGCTGCGGGTCACCGGCCAGGGTGTCCGGCTCGCCTGACTCCACCTCGGGGACGACGTCGGAGACGCCGGTCGCGGTGTCCTGGTCGGTGGTGTCGCTGGACCCCTCGGCTGCGCCGGGCTCGTCGGCCCCGGTCTCGAGGTCGGCGGCGCCGCGCACGTCGAACCGTGCGTCGTCGAGGTCGGTGCCCTCGACGGCGTTGTCGGTCTCGAAGGGCTCGCGGGGGTCTGTCACGTGGTCTCTTCCTCCTGGGTTCGGTGCAGCTCGCGGGGCGCTCAGCCGAAGACGGCGAGCACGCCCTGGGCGAAGACGATGTCCATGCCGGCGACGAGCGCGACCATCACCGCGACGAAGATGATCACCACTGTCGTGTAGGTGATCAGCTCCTTGCGGCCCGGCCAGATGACCTTGCGCAGCTCGGCGACGACCTCACGGAGGAACCGGCCGATGCTGCGCTTGTCCCGCAGCTCCTCGGCGCGCGCCCGCTCGGCGGCCGCCCGCGAACGGGTGCCCTCCCCGGTGCGCCCCTCGGCCGGCCGGCCGGCCGGGCGGCTGCTCGCTCGGCCGGTGTCGCGCTGCCGGCGGGTGGGGGTGGCGACGACCTTGTCCTCGTCGGTCTCCGCCTCGTCGGCGAGCTCCGCCTCGGCCGCCTCGAGCTCGGCAGCGTCGTCGACGCCCGGCGCCTCGTGGTCGAACTGCTCGGCGTCAGGCCGCTCGCCGTTCGGCTCGCCGTCCTTCTCGCTCACAACGCCTCGCTCTGCTCGATGGATCACCTGCGCCGGCTCGGCGCCGGTCGTCGGTCGGTGGCAGGGGTGACAGGACTTGAACCTGCAGCCTGCGGTTTTGGAGACCGCTGCTCTGCCAATTGAGCTACACCCCTAGGAGCCCCACGGGCCACCCCCCGGCCCTCCACGAGCGTTGCTCGCGCAGGACACCTGGAACACCCTCAGGAACACCCGCCCGGGACCGGTCCGCGCCGCAGCGCTGCCGGGCCCCAGAGGGTCCCGGGGCACGCCGGTGGCGGGGTCAAGCTGGCCCCAGGTCGTCGAGTGTACGGGACCGGTGGGAGCGCTGGCCAACACGGCCGGGCAGGACCCCCTCCGGCGGGGGCACCGGGCCGCTCACCCGGCGGGTTCCCGAGGGGCGCCACCGCCACCACGGGCCGCGGGGGCGGCGCGGAGGTCGGGGTGGACCACACGACCTCCGCGCCATCCGGACCGCGGCCGGCCAGGCCACCGCCACGAGGAACGGGGCTGCAGCGGTCGGGGCCGCACGGCCGTCCCCGAGCCGGGTCTCAGGCGAGCGCGACCACGGCGCGGGCCAGGGAGAGCACCTTCTCGCCACCGCTGGTCACGGTCAGGTCGACGCGGACCCGACCGTCGTCCAGCAGCGCGGCGACCCGGCCGCGGACGGTGACCTCTGCGCCGGCGTCGTCGTCGGGGACGACGACCGGCCGGCTGAACCGGACGTGGTAGTCGACGACCGCACCCGGGTCGCCCGCCCACGCGGTGACCGCCCGGGCCGCCAGACCAGCGGTGAGCATGCCGTGGGCGATGACGCCCGGCAGGCCGACCTCGCCGGCCACGCGATCGCTCCAGTGGATGACGTTAAAGTCGCCCGAGGCGCCTGCGTAGCGGACCAGGTCCGCGCGGGTGACCCGCGAGGTCTGCTCCGGGATCTCGGTGCCGACGGCGACGTCCGCGGCGCGCAGCCGGGTCACGCGGTGCCCCGGGCGACGAGCATCGAGCGGGTGGTGCAGACCGGCTCGCCGCCCTCGGTGGCGAGGTCGACCCGGGTGGTCAGCATGTCGTTCCCGGCCACGGACCGGACCGCGTCGATGGTGGCGGTGGCCACCAGCCGGTCGCCGGCCCGGACGGGGCGGTGGTGGGTGAAGCGCTGCTCGCCGTGCACCACGCGGCCGTAGTCGATGCCCACGTCCGGGTCCTCGACGACGACGTTGCCGGCTCCGAGGCTCAGCACGATCGCGAAGGTGGGCGGCGCGATGACGTCGGGGTGGCCGAGCGCCTGCGCCGCGGCCGGATCGCGGTAGACCGGGTCGGGGTCACCGAGCGCGGTGGCGAACTCGGCGATCTTCTCCCGCCCGACCTCGTAGACGGCAGAGGGCGGGTAGCTGCGCCCGACCAGTCCTGGGTCCAGCGCCATGCTCCCGCCCTCTCGCCTCGACGTCCGCTGGGATCAGCGGGTCTCGCGGTGCAGCGTGTGCTTGCGGTCGGTCGGGCAGTACTTCTTCAGCTCGATCCGGTCGGGGTCGTTCCGCCGGTTCTTGCGAGTGATGTAGTTGCGGTTCTTGCACTCCTGGCACGCCAGGGTGATCTTCGGACGGACGTCTGTGGCGGCCATGAGTGTGTCCTCGCCTTGTTCTGGTCAGTGGGTGGAGCCCGCGCCCGACAGGTGCCGGACACGACGACGGACCCCGAGAACGGGGTCCGTCTGGAGTAGCGGTGACCGGACTTGAACCGGTGACACAGCGATTATGAGCCGCTTGCTCTACCAGGCTGAGCTACACCGCCGGGTGACCGTGCGGCCCGGTCTCGCGACTGGACCGGTGGTCGGTACTCGATCGTACGAGCCCCTTTACGGAATCGAACCGTAGACCTTCTCCTTACCATGGAGACGCTCTGCCGACTGAGCTAAAGGGGCCTGCTCCGAAGAGCCGTGGAGAACTCTACATGATGCCTTCGGGCCCCCTGCAGGGGCCCGCCGCGGGCCGGCGAGCGGTGGGGGCAGGGAGGTCCTCGTTCAGGTCCGGACGAACAACCGGCGGTGGGTGCCACCCGGCGCGGCGGTGCGCACCCCGGTGCGGGCCAGCAGCCAGCCCTCCAGCCGGTCCTCCGGCAGCGGCCGGCTGACCAGGAAGCCCTGCACCTTGTCGCAGCCCATCTGGGCCAGCAGGTCGCGGGTCACCTCGTCCTCCACGCCCTCGGCGACCACCCGGAGACCGAGGTTGTGCGCCAGCTCGACGATCGAACGGGCGATGAAGGACTCGTTCTGACTGGTCGACATGCCCAGCACGAAGCTCTTGTCGATCTTCAGCTCGTCGATGGGCAGCGCGCGCAGCTGGGACAGCGAGGAGTAGCCGGTGCCGAAGTCGTCCATCGACAGCCGCAGCCCCAGGGCGTGCAGGTCGGCCAGGACGGTGCTGTTGCGCACGGTGTCGTCGACGACGCTGCCCTCGGTGAGCTCGAGGGTGAGCAGCTCCCCGGGGACCCCGTGGTGCCGCAGCGCGCGGCGCACCCGGTCGACCAGGTCGGGCTCGGCGAGGCAGTGGGCGGAGAGGTTGACCGCCACCGACAACGCGATGTCCTGGTCCAGCCAGCGCCGGCAGCGGTCGAGCGCCCGGTCCAGCACGTGGTCGGTGAGCGACCCGATGCGGCCGATCTGCTCGGCCAGGGCGATGAAGTCGTCCGGGGGCACGTCGCCGTACCGGGGGTGAGCCCAGCGGACCAGCGTCTCGACCGAGACGATGTCGGAGGTGCGGGTCTCCACGATCGGCTGGAACACCACCGTGATCTGCCCCTCGGCGATCGCCGCCTCCAGCTCCGTGCCCAGCTGGAGCCGGCGCAGGCTCTGCTGGTCCAGCACCGGGTGGTACGTGGCGACCCCACTGGACCCGTGCGCGGCCAGCAGCGCGACGTCGGCCCGCTGGATCAGCGCGCCGGCGTCCGAGCCGTGCACCGGGGCGGCGGCCACGCCGATGGTCAGCGAGACCTCCAGGTCGAGCCCGGCGACCCGGGCGCGGGTGGAGGCGGCCTCCCGCAGCCGTCGGGCGGCCCGCTCGGTGGCCGCCAGCGACAGCCCCGGCAGCAGGACGGCGAACTGGCCGCCCTCCATGCGGGCCAGCACGGCCTGCGGCGGAGCGTGCTCGCGCAGCAGCCCCGCGGTCACCATCAGCAGCTCGTCGCTGGCTGCGTGCCCCAGGGTGTCGGTGACGTTGGTGTATCCGTCCAGCGCAGCCAGCACCAGCCCGACGCGGGCGGTCTCGGGCTCGGCCTGCAGCAGCGCGTCGATCTCCGCGGCCAGCCGCTGCCGGTTGGGCAGGCCGGTGAGCCGGTCGTGGTCGGCGTCGTGCCGGATCTGACCGAGGAGCTGCTGCTGCCGGATCGCCGCGTTGACGTGGGTCAGCATCGACTCCAGGGCGGACCGGTCGCCCGGGGCGAAGGCCTCGGCGTCGCTGCGCCGGTCGCAGACCTCGAGGTATCCCGGTTCCCCGGCGGCCGTGGCGACCGGCGCGCCCAACACCTCGTGGGCGCCCCGCCGGGACAGGGCGGCCAGCTCGTCGGCGTCCGCGCGGGCCGAGGCGACCAGCAGCGAGCCCTCCGCCCCGGGTGCGACCGCCCTCCGGTGCAGCAGGTCGTCGGGGTCGCCCGGTCCGTCGTACCAGGCGACCTCGCCGCCGGCGGTGTCGACGATCAGCTGCGGCCCCTCGTCCAGGTACGGCGGCAGCCACAGCGCCACGCGCTCGGCGTTGAGCAGTTCGCGGACCGCGCGGACGATCTCCCGGGTGCCCGCTTCGTCCGGGGTGACCAGCTCGACGCGGCGGGCGAAGTCGTAGACCCGCTGCACCGTCCGTCGCTCCCGGGCCGCCCGGGCCGACTGCCGGAAGATGACGAGCGCACCGAGCAGCATCGGCACGATCAGCGCCCAGGCCCAGGGGGTCTCCTCCACCAGCATCAGCGCGATCACCGCCACGACGACGCACAGCGGACCGAACAGCGCGTTGGGGAGTGCGGCGGCCCAGAAGGGCCAGCCCGGGAGACCTTCCGTCAGGGTGATGGCCAGGCCGACCCCTGCCATGCCCACCACGTGCGCAGCCAGCACGGCCAGCATCAGCGACAGCCAGGTGAGGGGGTTCCCCAGGTCACCCGGCGGCAGGACGTGGAGCACCGCCAGCGCGGCGGACAGCTCGATCACCGCCAGCGCGGCGTTGAAGGCGACCTTCGCGGCTGGGGTGCGCCTGACCCCGAGCACGACGACCAGGGCGGCGACCCGGGCCACGGCGGTCCACGCCCCGCCGACCTCGACCAGGCCCACGACCAGGGCGATCTCGGTCGGCGCGAGGGAGATGGTCTGCCGCCGGAACTCGATGCCGAGCTGGACCGACTCGGCGATCAGCAGGGCGCCGAACAGGACGAGGACCAGGATGACCGGCGGGTTGGTCGGCTCACCCGGGATGGTCGCCGACGCGCTGCCGACCGCGACGGCACCGGCCAGGACGGCGAGGGTCCAGGGACGGCTCAGCGGGGAACGCCCCCGCACGTCAGGGGCCGGATGGTCGGCCAACGTCAGCCTGCCTGTCGGAGGAGGGTCGGGCCCGCCGAAGGTAACAGCGCACGGACTGCGGACGAAGGCAGCTCACCCGATGGGGCGGGGCGTCTCGCGCCCGGCCCCATCGGGTGTCCGCCTCAGCTCACAGCCAGCGCCAACCGCGGTCGGCGGTGGCGGTGCGGACGACGGACGAGCTCGTGGCGGTGGACATGATGTCTCCTCGGGGCATGACGGTCTGCTCTGTCAGTTCTCGCTGAGCGGCAGCGGCCCACGCGGGGGCAGAGCGTCGTCCGGCAACACACCGCAGTGATCACATTGCAGAAGGTCACTCGATCGAGCAAGTCCATCCACCACCGTGTCGGAACTTTTCGCAGTGTCGTCACACAGAGTCACTGATGAACCGGTGTGACGTCATCGATCGAGGGAACCTCACCGCCGGCGGCGTTCCGGCTTCGACGGAGGCCCGAGGGCGTCGGAGGTCAGCCCCTCCACCACGTCGTGGACCAGCGCTCCCGTCGTGCTCCCGGTGTACCGGTCCGGCAACGTGGGCAGCGTCAGGACCCGCGAGGTGCGGGCGAACGCCGCGCCCCCGGCGTCGACGGCAGCGCGGCCCCGGGGTGTCCCCACCCCGGACGGTCGCACCCCGGCCGCCCCGGTGACGACGACGGCCGCCAGCTGTCCGGCGTCCTCGGCCGTGCGGACCGGTCCGTCGTCGGGCTCGATCCGGATCCGCCCGTCCGACCGCAACAGCACGGCGCCGGCGTCGACGAGCACCCCGAGTCCGGGGGCGCCCCTCCCCCCGCGGACCAGGTCCACCGGGGCGGTGACCAGCCCGTAGATGCCCTCCCGGGAGCGGGTGTCGACGAGGACCTGCGCGAAGCGCAGCGCGTACCGGGCGCGGTGCCCGTACTCCTGCACCGCCACCAGGGCGCCGGCCGTCTCGGCGCGGTGCTCCCCACCGAGTGCCAGCCCGCCGACCAGGCTGCTGGTCACCCGCTGCTCGGCCGCCGGCTCGGTGAGCAGCAGCCCGAGCCCGCGCAGGCCGGTCACCTGCGCCGCGGAGAGCTCCGTTCCGGTGCCCGCGGCGGCGAGCTCGCGGCCGAGCAGCTCCGGCTGCCCGGCCAGCAGGCTCCCGATCCTGCCGGCCAGCTGGCCCAGCGCCCCGAGGTCGACCGGCTCCGCGGCGTCCGGCTCCCCGGCTCCGCCACCGGCCGGGTCGAGGCCTGCCCCGAGCGTCTGCATCGCGCTGCGGGCCACCTGGTCGGCGTCGGCCGAGCCAGCCGCCAGGTCGACCAGCGCCACGGCGGCCCGCCCGTCGTCGTCCCAGCCCCGGCGCAGCAGGACGTCCCACGCGGACGAGTCGTGGAGCAACCGGCCCGCCGCCGCCGGGTCCCCGGCCCGGACCACGGCCGCCAGCGCCGCCGCCACCGGGTCGGGCCGCCCGCCGCTGACCCGGTCGACGGCGCGCTCCCCCTGCGCCGCCTCGCGCTCGAGCAGCCGCCGGCCCCACGCGGCCGCCAGTGCCGGCCCGGCGCCGGACGCGGCGAGCACCGCCCCCATGCCGACGGCGGTCTCGTCGTGCCGTGCATCGCGGTCGTGCACCGGCAGCGCGGCCGCGGCGAGCACCTCGCGCACCCGGGGAACGGGCTGAGCGCCGGCCCCGCCCACGGTGAGCGCGGTGGCCAGCAACCCGGCGAGCGGCTCCTCCTCCCCCGTGCCGGCCTGCTGGTGGAGCAGCGCGAGCAGGAAGGCGAGCCCCTCCGCGCCCAGGGCGGTGAGGAACGCCTCGGCCACCGCGGGCACCACCACGGCATCGGCCCAGCGGACGGTGGCGTCACGGACGTCGGCAGCGGTGCCCGCGCCGGTGAGCTCGGTCGCCGCAGTGACGCCCATCGTGGTCAGCGCCCCGCGACCCCACCCCGGCAGGAGCCCGGCCAGGTGCACGGTGACGCCGGTGGCCGCCCCGGTGCCCCCGCTGCCGCCCAGTCCCTGGCTCGCGGCGGCCAGCAGCGCGGTGACCTCGGCCGCGTCCCCGTCCAGGTCGGCCAAGAGGCCGGCGTGCTCGGCGCTCCGGACCTCCTCCGCGGCCACGAGGCGGTCCACCAGCGCCTGGGCCTGCGGCTCGGCCGTGCCGTCGCCCCCGTGGGCGGCGCCGAGCAACCGCCCGAACTCGGCGCGGGCCTGGGCGAAGTCCGCGGCCTGGTCCGCACGCAGCCCCGCCAGCCGGGCGAGAGCGCCCAGCCACAGGTCGTGGTGCTCGCCCAGTCGGCGCAGTGCCACGGTCAGGCACTGGTGCAGTTCGTCGGCGACCCCCAGGGCGGCTGCCACCTCACCAGCCGCGACGCGCGCATCGGCGCCCTGCCAGCCGGTCAGCACCGTGGCGGGTCCGAGCAGGTGGACGGCCAGGCCGGCGGTGAAGGCAGCCGACCCCAGGTCGTCCAGGGCCGCACCGAGCACCGTCGCCGACCCCGGGGGGTCGGGGAGGTCCACCGGCCTCGGCAGTCCGGCGGTCACCGGGGCGTGCCCTCCCCGCGCACCGGCAGGACCGAGCCGTCCAGCCCGAGCCAGGAGTCCGCCGCGGCGGCCACGGCGCCACCGAGCCAGGACAGCTCGGCCGCCAGGCACCCGGCCGCCGTGCGGAGCGTCTCGGTGTACGCGCTCACCGCTGGGCCCACCGCCCCACCGATCACAGCGGCGGGCACCGCCTGCCCCGAGCGGCCGACCTGCCCGCCCGCCGCCTCCAGCACCCGCGCCAGGTCGTACAGCCGGGCGGGGACCACCTCGATCGCCATGCGGGCAGTCTGCGGGCGACCGCCCACCCCGCCCGGGCGTCGTCCACAGGCCCCGGCGGACGGGGCGGGGACCGCGCGCTCGTCGTCCACACCGTCCACAGGCGTCGTCCACAACCGGGGGACAACGGTGCACACCAGGGCCGCGCGGCACCTACGCTGCCCGCGTGCCAGCCCGCCTGCCCGGCGTCGACCAGACGCGGCCCGACCCGGAGGCCGGGTCGACGCTGCCCTTCGTCCTGGTGTGCTGGCTGGTCGCGGCGCTGATGGTGCTCGGCGCCGTCGCCGCCTCGGACGCCTTCCTCGAGCAGCAGGAGGTGCAGTCGGTGTGCGACGGCGCCGCGCTCGCGGCGGCCAACCAGGCCGACGAGGCGGCCGTCTACCGCCAGGGCGTGGGCCCGGACCTGCCGCTGACCCGCCTGGGGGCCGAGGCGGCGGTCGCCGACCAGCTCGCCGACGCCGGGGTGCGGCTGGACGCGTGGTCGGCGGTCACCGACGGAGCCGAGGTGACGGTGCGCTGCACGCGGGTCGTCGAGATCGCCTTCGGGTGGCTGTTCCTGGCCGGGGAGCCACTGGAGCGCACCGCAGTGGCCAGCGCCCGGGCCCCCACGGCACCGTGAGGCCCGCACGCTGAGACACGTCCGGGGAGACGGAACGGCCCCCGACCGGTGGTCGGGGGCCGTTCGTACCAGGTGTGGCGGGTGAAGGATTCGAACCTTCGTAGGCTAAGCCGACGGATTTACAGTCCGCTCCCATTGGCCACTCGGGCAACCCGCCGTGGTGGTACGGAGAAGAGAGTACAAGACGAGGGTCGACCGCCCGCCGGGGTACCGGTCGGTGGCCGACCGCGGCAGAGGAGGAACCGAGATGGCCGATGCGTCCTTCGACGTGGTGAGCAAGGTCGACCGGCAGGAGGTCGACAACGCCCTGAACCAGGCCGGCAAGGAGCTCTCCCAGCGGTTCGACTTCCGGGGCGTCAACGCCTCGATCGCCTGGGCCGGCGAGGACGGCGTCACGCTGACCGCCGACACCGAGGAGCGGGTGGCGGCCGCGCTGGAGGTCTTCAAGGAGAAGCTGGTCAAGCGGGGGATCTCGATGAAGGCGCTGGACGCCGGGGAGCCGCAGGCCTCCGGCAAGAGCTACAAGATCTCGGCGACGATCCAGCAGGGCATCGCCTCGGACAAGGCCAAGCAGATCGCGAAGATCATCCGCGACGAGGGCCCCAAGGGCGTGCAGGCGCAGATCCAGGGCGACCAGCTCCGGGTGAGCGGCAAGAAGCGCGACGACCTGCAGGCGGTGCAGCAGCTGCTGAAGGGCAAGGACCTCGACGTCGCCCTGCAGTTCGACAACTACCGGTGAGCCAGGGCCACGGCCCCTGGTGAGGTGATGGAACGGCCCCGGGTGAGGTGATGGAACGGCCCCCGTCCAGAGGCTCGCCGCGAGCTTGCGAGCGGTGAGGGGGACGGGGGTCCTTCTACTGGCCGAGCTGGCGGGCCATCTCCTCCAGCCGGGCGATCCGCTGCGGCATCGGCGGGTGGGTGGCGAACATCGAGGCCATCCCCGACCCGCGGAACGGGTTGGCGATCATCAGGTGGCTCTGGGTGACCAGCTGGTCGTCCTGCGGCAGCGGCCGCGCAGCCACCCCCCGCTCCAGCTTGCGCAGCGCACTGGCCAACGCCAGCGGGTCCTGCGAGAGCTCGGAGCCGGACGCGTCCGCCTGGTACTCCCGGCTGCGGCTGACCGCCATCTGCACCAGGCCGGCGGCGATCGGGCCGAGGAACACCAGCAGCAGGCTCCCCAGCGCGCCCCCGCCGCCCCGGTCGTCGGAGCGGCCACCGAACAGCGAGGCGAACATCGCCATGTGCGCCAGGTAGGTGATCACCGTGGCCATGGCGCCGGCGACCGAGCTGATCAGGATGTCGCGGTTGTAGACGTGCGAGAGCTCATGGGCCAGCACCCCGCGCAGTTCGCGGCGGTCCAGCAGCTCGAGGATGCCCTGGGTGCAGCAGACCGCGGCGTTGCGCGGGTTGCGCCCGGTGGCGAACGCGTTCGGCTGGTCGGTGGGGCTGACGTACAGCCGGGGCATCGGCTGGCGCGCCTCGGTGGCCAGCTCCCGCACGATGGCGTACAGCTGCGGCGCCTGCGTCTCGGTCACCGGGAACGCACGCATCGCCCGCAGCGCGAGCTTGTCGGAGTTGAAGTAGGCGTAGCCGTTGACGCCGAGCGCGACCACGAGGGCGACGAACAGCCCGCCCCGGCCGAAGAAGCTGCCGACCAGCAGGATCGCCCCGGCCATCAGGCCGAGCAGGACCGCCGTCTTCAGACCGTTGCTCCACCGTTGCACGCCCATCAGAACGGAGGCGGCCCCGCACCCGTTCCCCGGTGACCTGGGGAGCTGCGGTGCCGACAGGCGAGGCGTTGTGCGGTGCCTCACGTTCACGCGCGACCGGTCCGGCGCCCGCAACCCGCACGTAACCTGGCCAGCCGGAGGTACCTCACAGATGACTGGCACCACTCCCGGAACCACCACTCCAGGAATCAGCTCGGCCACGGACGACGTTGCCCCCGGCATGCACCCCGCCGTGGACCCGACCGTGCCCAGCTCCGCCCCCGGCGGCCTGGTGAAGAGCGTCGTCGAGCTCGACCGCGTCGTCATCCGTCTGGCCGGCGACTCCGGCGACGGCATGCAGCTGACCGGCGGCCGTTTCACCAGCGAGACGGCCTCCTTCGGCAACGACCTGTCGACCCTGCCGAACTTCCCCGCCGAGATCCGGGCGCCAACGGGCACCCTGCCGGGGGTCAGCTCCTTCCA
Organism: Modestobacter sp. SYSU DS0511; assembly: GCF_054050755.1. Lineage (NCBI taxonomy): Bacteria > Bacillati > Actinomycetota > Actinomycetes > Geodermatophilales > Geodermatophilaceae > Modestobacter > Modestobacter sp. SYSU DS0511. The sequence continues at coordinate 91,737 of NZ_JBJGZY010000011.1, read as the reverse complement.
GCTGCACTTCGCCGACCACGACATCATGACCCCCGGGGACGCCCCCGACGTGCTGGTCGTGATGAACCCGGCCGCGCTGAAGGCCAACCTCCCCGACCTCCCGGGCGGCGGGCTGATCATCGCCGACTCCGACGAGTTCACCGCCCGCAACCTGGCCAAGGTCGGCTACGCCGCCAACCCGCTGGAGGACGGCTCGCTGGAGAGCTGGCAGCTGGTGAGCGTGCCGCTGACCAGCCTCACCCTCGAGGCGCTCAAGGACTCCGGCCTCGGCAAGAAGGAGGCCGAGCGGAGCAAGAACATGTTCACGCTCGGTCTGCTCAGCTGGATGTACCACCGCCCCACCGAGGGCACGGTCCGCTTCCTGGAGCGCCAGTTCCGCCGCAAGCCGCAGATCGCCGCGGCGAACATCGCCGCCTTCCGCGCCGGCTACAACTACGGCGACACCACCGAGGCCTTCGCCGTCTCGTACCAGGTGAAGCCGGCCAAGATGGCGCCGGGGAAGTACCGGCACATCTCCGGCAACCAGGCGCTGGCCTACGGGATCATCGCCGCCGGGCACCGCTCGGGCCTGCCGGTGTTCCTCGGCGCCTACCCGATCACCCCGGCCAGCGACATCCTGCACGAGGTGTCCAAGCACAAGTCCTTCGGCGTGCGCACGTTCCAGGCCGAGGACGAGATCGCCGGCATCGGCGCCGCCCTGGGGGCGTCGTTCGGTGGCGCGCTGGGCGTGACGACGACGTCCGGGCCCGGTGTCGCGCTCAAGGCCGAGACGATCGGGCTGGCGGTGATGACCGAGCTGCCGCTGCTGATCGTCGACGTCCAGCGCGGTGGCCCGTCCACCGGGCTGCCCACCAAGACCGAGCAGTCCGACCTGCTGCAGGCCCTCTACGGCCGCAACGGCGAGGCCCCGGTCCCGGTGATCGCCCCGCGCTCCCCCGGCGACTGCTTCGACGCCACCCTCGAGGCGGTGCGGATCGCGCTGACCTACCGCACCCCGGTGATGCTGCTCTCCGACGGCTACCTGGCCAACGGGGCCGAGCCGTGGTCGATCCCGGAGGTCACGGAGCTGCCCGACCTGCGGGTGGACTTCGCCACCGCGCCCAACGGCAGCGCGGAGGACGGCACCGAGGGTGAGTTCCTGCCCTACCTGCGCGACCCGGAGACCCTGGCCCGCGCCTGGGCGGTGCCCGGCACCGCCGGCCTGCAGCACCGGATCGGCGGGCTGGAGAAGGCCGACAAGACCGGCAACATCTCCTACGACCCGGCCAACCACGACTTCATGACCCGCACCCGGCAGGCCAAGATCGACGGCATCGCCGCGTCGATCCCGGCCACCGAGGTCGACGACCCGGACGGGAATGCGCGGGTCGCGGTCATCGGTTGGGGTTCCACGTACGGGCCGATCGGGGCGGCCTGCCGGCAGATCCGCGCGTCGGGCCGGCCGATCGCCCAGGTCCACCTGCGCCACCTGAACCCGCTCCCGGCCGACCTCGGCGAGATCCTCGCCCGGTACGACCGGGTGATCTGCCCGGAGATGAACCTCGGGCAGCTGGCGATGGTGCTGCGGGCGAAGTACCTCATCGACGTCGTCAGCCACACCCAGGTGCGCGGGCTGCCCTTCCGGGCCGCCGAGCTCGCCGGGGTCCTGCAGGACGTCATCGACAGCACCAGCACTCCGGCCGCCGTCGCGGCCGGGAACGGAGCCACCTCGTGACTGCCCTCCACCCGGACCAGCGCAACGCCCACGTGCACGACCTGGGGATGCCGGCCCCCGGCCCCATCGCCGACGCGATCGACCGGTCGGTCGAGCTGGCCGGTGAGAAGAACGCCACGCTCAAGGCCAAGGACCTCAAGACCGACCAGGAGGTCCGCTGGTGCCCCGGCTGCGGTGACTACGTCATCCTCAACGCCGTCCAGAGCTTCCTGCCGAGCCTGGGCATCGCCCGCGAGGACATGGTCATCGTGTCCGGCATCGGGTGCTCCTCGCGGTTCCCGTACTACATGAACACCTACGGGATGCACTCGATCCACGGCCGCGCCCCGGCGATCGCGACCGGCCTGGCAGCCTCCCGCCCGGACCTGTCGGTGTGGGTCGTCACCGGTGACGGCGACGCCCTCTCGATCGGTGGCAACCACCTGATCCACGCGCTGCGCCGCAACGTGAACATGACGATCCTGCTGTTCAACAACCGGATCTACGGGCTCACCAAGGGCCAGTACTCGCCCACCAGCGAGATCGGCAAGGTCACCAAGTCCACGCCGATGGGCTCGCTGGACCACCCGTTCAACCCGGTGTCGCTGGCGCTCGGCGCCGACGCCACCTTCGTCGGGCGGGCGATGGACTCCGACCGCAAGGGGCTGACCGACGTGCTCCGGCAGGCCGCCGAGCACCAGGGCACGTCGCTGGTGGAGATCTACCAGAACTGCAACATCTTCAACGACGGCGCGTTCGAGCTGCTCAAGGACCCGACGACGGGCCCGATGTGGACGATCCCGCTGGTGCACGGCGAGCCGCTGGTGTTCGGCCCGGGCGGCGCCTCGTGCGTGGTCCGCGACGACTTCGGCGGCCTCCGGATCGCCGAGACCAACCAGGTCGACCCGTCGGAGATCGTGGTGCACGACGCGCACCGGGAGGACCCGGCCTACGCGTTCGCACTGTCCCGGCTCTCCAGCCAGGACCTGCGCTACACGCCGATGGGGGTCTTCCGGTCGGTGGCCAAGCCCTCGTACGAGCGGATGATGGCCGACCAGCTCGAGGACGCCGCCGCGCAGCAGCCGGCCGACCTCGACGCGCTGCTGGCCGGCGGCGACAGCTGGACCGTCAGCGCCTGACCCCAGCACTGAACGTCAGTGGCCCAGAATCCCCCGGGTTCTGGGCCACTGGCGTTCAATGTGCGGTAGTGGTTCGCATCAGGGGGTGAGCGGTGGACGACCGCCTCGCCCGGCTGCGGACCGACGCCGGGCTCGGCCTGCGCATCGGCGCGCTGCGCACCGGCGGGCTGGCACTGGCGGTCGGTGGCGACCGGGTGGCCCGACTGCTGCACCGCCCCTGGCGGCTGGACCCCTATCCGGTCTACCGGGAGCTGCGCGCGGCGCAGACCCGGGCGGGCGGCGGACCGGTGCCCAGTCGCACCGGGATCACCGCCGTGGCCACCCACGCCAGCTGCGCGGCCGTCCTCCGGGACCCGCGGTTCGGCGTCCGGCTCGCGGACGGGCGACGCCGGATGGAGGAGGGCGGGGCCGGGAGCACCGCGGCCGCCATGTTCGAGCCGGTGGACCTCTCCCTGCTGACCCTCGACCCACCTGATCACACCCGCCTCCGCCGGCTCGCGCAGCCGGCCTTCTCGCCGCGCCGGCTGGCGCAGTACCGCGCCGTCGCCGAGGACGTCGCCGGCGGGCTGCTGGACGACGCCCTGGCCCGCGACCGCCGGGACGGCCGGTTCGACCTGGTGCGCGACCTGGCCTCCCCGCTGCCCATCACGGTGATCGCGGCGCTGCTGGCCGTACCGGCGGTCGACCGGGACCGCTTCGCCCGGTGGGGCCGGGTGCTGGGCAGCGCGCTGGACGGGCTCCGGTCCCCGGCGCACGCCCGGCAGCTGGCCGACACCACCGCCGACCTCCGGGAACTGTTCGGCGAACTGCTCGAGCAGCGTCGCCGGGCACCCGGCGACGACGTGGTGTCCGCGCTGGCCTCGGCCGTCGACGACGGCAGGGCGACCGTCGACGAGGTGCTGGCCCTCGCCCAGCTGCTGGTGGTCGCCGGCTTCGAGACCACGACGAACCTGATCGGCAACGCGGTGCGTGCCCTGCTCGCCGAGCCGGGGCAGTGGGCCGACCTGACCGACGACCCGTCACTGGCGGCGGCGGCCGTCGAGGAGACCCTGCGGTTCGACCCGCCGGTGCAGCTGACCGCCCGCGTGGCGCACGAGGACGCCGAGGTGGACGGCGTGCTGCTGCGCGAGAACAGCGGGGTGCTCGTGCTGCTCGCGGCTGCCCGCCGCGACCCGGCAGCGCACCCCGACCCGGACCGCTTCGACCTGCACCGAGCGCAGACCGGCTCGCACCAGCCCCCCGCACACCTGGCCTTCTCCAGCGGCGTCCACCACTGCCTCGGGGCGCCGCTGGCCCGCCTGGAGGGCGAGGTAGCGCTCCAGCTGCTGGCGGAGCGGGCACCCCGGCTGCGCGCCGCGGGCCGTTCGGTGCCACGGGTCGCCACGGCGCTGCGTGGCCCGCTGAGTCTCCCGGTCAGCGCCGGGGAGTGACCCGCAGCAGCTCGTCCGCCCCGTCGCCGTTGTCGGTGGTGACGTAGAGCGCCCCGTCGGCACCCATCACCGGGGTGCGGATCCGGCCGTGGGTGCCCTCCAGCTCGGGCACCCGGAACTGCTCCCGCAGCTCGCCGTCGGGGCTGATCCGCAGCGCGAGGACACCGGTGTCCTTCTGCACGCCGACCATCAGCACCCCGTCGTAACCGGCCCAGTCCTCGCCGCTGAGGAACGTCGCCCCCGACGGTGCGATGGTCGGCTCGCCGGAGGACCACACGGCGGGCACGGCACCGGGGGCGGTCATCGGCACGCTCTCGTCGTACCCGCCCGGTCCGACCGGGTCCCAGCCGTAGTCGGCTCCCGGCCGGAGCAGGTTCACCTCGTCGTCCCGATCCGGCCCGTGCTCCACCGAGAACACGAGCCCGGAGTCCGGGTGCACCGCCAGGCCCTGCACGTTCCGGTGCCCGTACGTCCAGATCCGGTCGTCCGCGGCGGCGTCGTCGGTGAACGGGTTGTCCGGGAGCGCCTCGCCGGTGCCGGGGTCGATCCGGAGGACCTTGCCGGCGAGCGACCCGAGGTCCTGCGGGTTGGTCCCGACCGCGTTGTCGCCGGTGCCGACGTACAGCGCACCGCTGGGCCCGAACTCGACCCGGCAGCCGCCGTGCCGGCCGGAGGACTCGTTGACCGGGATGCCGCCGAGCAACGGGTCGTCGGCCCGGGTGGCGGAGGTCCAGTCCGCGTCCACCGTCCAGGCGATCACCTGGATCTCCGCGTCACCCGCCTCCTGCACGCCCTGGCAGGTGTAGAACCGGCGGTTCTCGGCGAAGGCGGGGTCCAGGGTGAGCCCCATCAGCCCGGTCTCCCCCTGGGCGAACAGATCGCTGAAGTCGGCGTCCAGCGGCCGGACGGTGCCGTCGGGGAGGACGGCGGTCAGGCCGCCCGCGCGCTCGTCGAGCAGCAGGGTGCCGTCGGGAGCCTGGTCGACGTCCCAGGGGTGGTCCAGGCCGTCGGCCACCACCTCGACCTGCAGCTCCGGGACGCCGGCGGGCGTGGTCGTGGGCGCGGCGGAGTCTGCCGCGGGGTCCTCGCCGCACCCGGCGAGCAGCAGGACGGCGAGCAGGCCGGGGACGGTCCGGCGGGCAGCGGTCACCCCTCCAGGGTGCCTCAGGACGTGCGCGTCACCACGTAGGTGCACAGCGCGGACAGCGCCTCGCGCACCTCGCCGTCGGGCACGCCGGCCAGCCGGGCGCGGGCCCGGTCGGCGTACTCCTCGGTGACGGCGGTGGCGCGGGCCAGCGACGCCGAACCGCGGAGCAGGGCCAGCGCCTCGGCGTGCGCCGCGTCGTCGACGATCGGGCCGGCGACCAGCTCGCGCAGCCGGGCCTCGGCCGGGTCGTCGCCGGCGAGGGCGAAGAGCACCGGCAGGGTGGCGACGCCCTCGCGCAGGTCGGTGCCGGGCGACTTCCCGGACGCGCCGTCGGTGCTGACGATGTCCAGCAGGTCGTCGGAGAGCTGGAAGGCGACGCCGACCTCCTCGCCGAACGCGGTGAGCGCGCTGACCAGCTCGGCGTCGGCCCCGGCGAAGGAGGCGCCGAAGCGCGCGGAGGTCGCGACCAGCGAGCCGGTCTTGTCGGCCAGCACCGCCAGGTAGTGGGCGACCGGGTCCTGTCCCGGCTGGGCACCGACCGTCTCGCGCAGCTGGCCGGTGACCAGACGCTCGAACGTCTGCGCCTGCACGCGGACGGCTTCGGGGCCGAGGTCGGCCAGGAGGTCGGAGGCGCGGGCGAAGAGGAAGTCGCCGGTGAGGATGGCGACGCTGTTGCCCCAGCGGCTGTTGGCGCTGGGAGCGCCGCGGCGCACGGACGCCTCGTCCATCACGTCGTCGTGGTACAGCGTGGCCAGGTGGGTCAGCTCGCAGACGACCGCGGCCTCGACCACCCCCGGCGCCTCCGGGTCGCCGAGCTGGGCGGCCAGCAGCGCGAGCATCGGCCGGAACCGCTTGCCCCCGGCGGCCATCAGGTGGCCGGCGGCCTCGTTGACGAAGGCGTTCTCGCTGGCCACCGCGGTGGCCAGCGCGTCCTCCACCCGGACCAGCCCGGCGGCCAGCGCGGCGCCGAGCTCGCCCTCGGGCAGCCAGGGGCCGATCGTCGAGGCGGGGCCGGCGGGCCGGTGCCGGGCGGTCTCCCCCCGGGTGTCGTGCCCCCCGCCCCGCGGGCTGGTGGTGCCGGCTCCGGTCATCAACAGCCGAAGATAGCTGCCGCCGGCTGGGTGTGGCGCACCGGGCGGCGCTCGGGGCCGTGCACCAGGTCGGGGCGCCCGGTCAGCCGGTCAGCACCGCGGCGGAGTCGGCTAGGTCGAGCACGGCGCCGGGGAGGACGCCGAGCACCAGGGTGGCGGCCGCGGTGAGGCCGAGGACGACCGTGCTCGGGAGCCCCGGCACGCCCACGGTCGGCCCGTCCGGCGCCGGATCGGAGAAGTACATGAGCACCACGACCCGCAGGTAGAAGAACGCGGCCACCGCGCTGGTGAGCAGCGCGACGAGGACCAGCGGCCACGCGCCGTCGTCGATGGCGGCCCGGAAGACGGCGAACTTCCCGGTGAACCCGCTGGTGAGCGGGATGCCGGCCAGCGCCAGCAGGAAGAAGGTCATCAGCGCGGCCACCGTCGGGGAACGCTGGGCCAGGCCGGCCCACTGGGCGAGGTGGGTGGCCTCGCCGTCGCCGTCCCGGACGAGGGTCAGCAGCGCGAACGCGCCGAGGGTCATCAGCCCGTAGGTGAGCAGGTAGAACATCGTCGCGGCCAGGCCCGAGCCGGCCCCGGCGCCCAGACCGATGACGCCGGTGAGCAGGAAGCCGGCGTGCGCCACGGAGGAGTAGGCCAGCATCCGCTTGAGGTCGGTCTGGGTGAGCCCGAGTACGGCGCCGACCACCATCGAGGCGATCGCCAGGCCGTAGACCAGGGGCCGCCACGCCCACACCTCGGTGCCGAAGGCGACGTAGAGCACCCGCAGCACCGCACCGAAGGCGGCGACCTTGGTGGCCGCGGCCATGAAGGCGGTCACCGCCGTGGGGGCGCCCTGGTAGACGTCCGGAGTCCAGGTGTGGAACGGCGCGACGCTGGCCTTGAACATCAGCCCGACGATCAGCAGCCCGAGGCCCAGCACGAGCAGGGTGCCGGCGCCCTGGCCGGCGACGGCGTCCCGGATCCCGGCCAGCCGGACCGTGCCCGTGGCGCCGTAGACCAGCGCCAGCCCGTAGAGGAAGAACGCGGAGGCGAAGGCGCCGAGCAGGAAGTACTTGACCGCCGCCTCCTGGGACAGCAGCCGGCGGCGGCGGGCCAGCCCGGCCATCAGGTACAGCGGCAGGCTGAGCACCTCGAGCGCCACGAACAGCAGCAGCAGGTCGTTGGCGGCGGTGAACAGCATCATCCCGCCGACGGCGAAGGACGCCAGCGGGTAGACCTCGGTCTGCACCCGCTCGTCGGTGGCGAGCTGCCGGTCGCGCACGCTGCCGGCGGGGACCGCGGCGGCGGCGACGAACGCCGACCGGGCCGGGTCGAGCGACCGCTCGGCGAACAGCAGCACCGCCAGCGCGCCCAGCACGGCGATGGTGCCCTGCAGGAACAGCGCCACGCCGTCGACGGCCAGCGCTCCGGCGGCGGTGGTGGCCGCGGGACGGCCGGCCAGCAGCACGACGGCGACGAGCGCGCCGACCGTGCCGGCCAGCGCCAGCACGACCTGCACCGGCTGGCGCACCGCCCGCGGCACGAACGCCTCCACCAGCACGCCGAGGCAGGCCGCCCCGAAGGTGCACAGCAGCGGCGCGAGCGCCGCGAACGACAGGTCCGGTGCCCCGATGCCGTCCATCACTCCCCCGTCCCCTCGATGACCGGGACGACGCCGCCCGGCTCGCCGCCGACGTCGGCCACGGTCGCCTGGACCGCGGGCTCCACCAAGTCGATCAGCGGCTGCGGGGCGAACCCGAGCACCAGGACCAGCGCCACCAGCGGGGCGACGACGGCCAGCTCCCGCCGGCTCAGGTCGGCCACCCGCAGGGTGCGGGTGCGCTCGGGGGCGGTGAGCACCGCGGTGGCTCCCCCGGCACCGTCGGGCACCGGCGGGGCGGCCGTGCCGGCGTCGGGGTCGTCCACCAGGAGCACGCCGCGCGGCGGGCCGTGCATGGTGCGCTGGTAGACCAGCAGCACGTAGAGGGCGGCGAGCACGATGCCGGCGGTGGCCAGGACGGTGAACACCGGGCGCACCGGGAACGCCCCGATGAGCACCAGGAACTCGCTGACGAAGCTGTTGGTGCCCGGCAGAGCCAGCGACGCCAGCCCGGCGATCAGGAAGGCCCCGGCCAGCATCGGCGCCTTCGCCGCGACGCCGCCGTAGTCGTCGATCCGCCGCGAGCCACCGCGCGCGATGAGCATGCCCACGACCAGGAACAGCAGCCCGGTCGCGATCCCGTGGTTGACCATGTAGAGCACCGCGCCGGTGACCGCCTCGGTGGTGAAGGCGAAGATGCCCAGCGCGATGAAGCCGAAGTGGGCGATCGAGGTGTAGGACACCAGCCGCTTCAGGTCGCTCTGCCCCATCGCCACCAGCGCCGCGTAGAGGATGCCGACGACGGCGAGCACCAGCACCACCGGCGCCAGGTCGCGGGAGGCGTCGGGGAACAGCGGCAGGCAGTAGCGCAGGAAGCCGAAGGTGCCGACCTTGTCCAGCACGCCGACCAGCAGCACCGCCCCGCCGATCGGCGCCTCGGCGCCGGAGTCGGGCAGCCAGGTGTGGAAGGGCACCAGCGGCGCCTTGATCGCGAAGGCGACGAAGAACCCGGCGAACAGCAGCTTCTGCACGCCCGGGTCGATCTCCAGCTGGCGCAGCGCGTCGAAGGCGAAGGTGCCCTCTCCGAGCTGGGAGTTGCTGACCACGTAGAGGCCGATGACGGCGGCGAGCATGACCAGCCCGCCGAGCAGGCTGTAGAGGAAGAACTTCACCGCCGCGTACTGCCGGTTCGGTCCGCCGAAGCCCCCGATGAGGAAGTACATCGGGATGAGCATCGCCTCGAAGAAGACGTAGAAGAGGAAGACGTCGGTGGCGGCGAAGACGCCGACCAGGGTGGCCTCCAACGCCAGCAGCCAGGCCCAGAAGGTGCGCATCGACCGTCGGCCGGGGGCCACGTCGCGCCACGACGCGAGCACGACCACCGGCACGAGCAGGCCGACCAGCAGCAGCATCGCCAGCGCGATGCCGTCGACGCCGAGGGCGAAGTCGACGCCGAAGTCGGGGATCCAGGCGACCGAGGTGGTCAGCTGGAACCGGGGGCCGGCGGTGTCGAAGGCGACGGTCGCCAGCACGGCGAGCAGCAGCACCAGCAGGCTGGTGCCCAGGGCGAGCGACCGGGCCAGGCCGGCGCGGGCCGCGGGCAGCGCGGCGACGACGGCCGCCGCCAGCGCGGGGACGACGATCATCGCCAGCAGGTACGGGAACTCGCTCATCGGTCGCCCTCCAGGCCCGGTCCGGCGCTCACGCCGTCGTCACCGCCACCAGCGCACCGGCGAGCACCACCGCGCCGCCGAGCACCCCCAGCGCGTAGCTGCGCACGAAGCCGGTCTGCACCCGGCCGAGCCGGGCCGACGAGCCGCCGAGCGCGGCGGCGGTGCCGTTCACCAGGCCGTCGACGCCGCGGTTGTCGAGGAAGACCAGGGCGCGGGTGAGCCAGATGCCCGGGCGCATGAGGAGCGCCTCGTTGACCGTGTCGGCGTAGAGCGCGCGGCGGGCCGCGGTGACCACCGGCGACACCCGGGCCGGGGCGGTGGTGGGCACCTCACGACGGCCGACGAGCAGCCACGCCGCCAGCACGCCCACCGCCATCACCGCCGTGACCACCAGCCCGACCACGGCGGGGGCGACGACGTGCGCGCCCTCGGCCGGTTCGCCGAACACCGGGGCGAGCCACTCGGCCAGCGGGAAGACCTGCACCAGCAGGAAGCCGGCGCCCACCGAACCGACGGCGAGCAGCACCATCGGCGCGGTCATCACCGCCGGCGCCTCGTGCGGGTGCACCCCGGGGTCCCAGCGGGCGCGGCCGAAGAAGGTCATCAGCATCAGCCGGGTCATGTAGAAGGCGGTGAGCCCCGCGCCGAGGACGGCGACCCCGCCCAGCAGCCAGCCCGACCAGTCGCCGCGGTCCAGCGCGGCCTCGATGATCGCGTCCTTGGTCCAGTAGCCGGACAGGAACGGGAACCCGATCAGCGCCAGGTAGCCCAGGCCGAAGGTGACGGAGGTGACCGGCATGCGCCGGGCCAGCCCGCCGAAGCGGCGCATGTCGGTGCGGTCGCCCATCGCGTGCATCACGGAGCCGGCGCCGAGGAACAGCCCGGCCTTGAAGAACCCGTGGGTGAGCAGGTGCGCGATGCCGGCGGCGTAGCCGACCGGGCCGAGGCCGACGGCGAGGAACATGTAGCCGATCTGGCTGACCGTGGAGTACGCCAGCACCTTCTTGATGTCGTCCTGGGCGCAGCTGGCGATCGCACCGATCAGCAGGGTGAGCGCGCCGACGGTGAGCACCACGGTGCGGGCGGTGGGCGTGGCGTCGTAGACCGGGGCGCTGCGGGCGATCAGGTAGACCCCGGCGGTGACCATGGTGGCCGCGTGGATCAGCGCGGAGACCGGAGTGGGGCCCTCCATCGCGTCGGGCAGCCAGGCCTGCAGCGGGAACTGGCCGGACTTGCCGCAGGCGCCCAGCAGCAGGAGCAGCCCCATCGCGGTGACCACGCCGCCGGCCAGCGCGCCGACCGAGCCGAGCACGCCGGCGTAGGACGTCGTCCCCAGCTGGGCGAACATCAGGAACACGGCCAGGGCCAGCCCGACGTCGCCGACCCGGTTCATGACGAACGCCTTCTTCGCCGCGGTGGCCGCGGCCGGGCGGGTGTACCAGAAGGCGATGAGCAGGTAGGACGCCAGCCCGACGCCCTCCCAGCCGACGTACAGGGCGACGTAGCTGTTGCCCAGCACCAGCAGCAGCATCGCGGCGACGAAGAGGTTGAGGTAGGCGAAGAACCGCCGGCGGCCGGGGTCGTGCGCCATGTAGCCGATCGAGTAGACGTGGATCAGCCCGCCCACGCCGGTGATCAGGAGGGCGAAGACGGCAGACAGCGGGTCGAACAGCAGCCCGGCGGTGACGTCGAGGGATCCGGTGTCGATGAAGGTGTAGAGGTCGATGCTGGCGGTGTGCCCGGCCCGGCCGGTGAGCTGCACGGTGCAGGCCACGGCCAGCGCGAACGCGGCGACCACGGTCGCGGTGCCCAGCAGGTGGCCCCAGCGGTCGGTGCGCCGGCCGCCCAGCAGCAGCACCGCGGCGCCGGCCAGCGGCAGCGCGATGAGCAGCCAGGCGACCGAGAGCAGCCCGTCGACGGGCAGGGACGCCGGTACGACCTCGTTCATCCTGGGCCCCGTTCCGCTCAGTACTTCAGGAGGTTCGCGTCGTCGACCGACGCCGAACGGCGGGTCCGGTAGATCGACATGATGATGGCCAGCCCGACGACCACCTCGGCGGCGGCGACGACCATCACGAACAGGGCGATGACCTGGCCCTCGACGGTGCCGGTGGCCCGGGCGAAGGTGATCAGGGTGAGGTTCACCGAGTTGAGCATCAACTCGATGCACATGAACACGACGATGGCGTTGCGCCGCACCAGGACGCCGACCGCGCCGATGGTGAACAGGATCGCCGCCAGCACCAGGTAGTTGGTGAGGCTCACGACCGGCCTCCGTCCAGCGTGCCGAGCGCCGCATCGGTGCCGCCCGCGTGCGGCAGGCCCTCGCGCTCCATGCCGGTGCTGCCGGCCGGGGGCAGCGGGTCGACCGGCTGCGGGTCGACGCCCGTGAGCAGCGTGTCCGGGGCCGGTCGGCCGTCGGGCAGCCGGCCCGGCGCGGCGACGGAGTTGGCCCGCGCGTACACACCGGGGCCGGGCAGCGTCTGCGGCCGATCGGTGAGGAACCGGGCGCGGGAGAGCTCCTTCTGGCTGCGCCGGGTGCCGGGCTCCTTCTCGGCGTGGGTGAGCAGCAGCGCGCCGACCGCGGCCACGATGAGCAGCGCGCCGGTGACCTCGAAGGCGAGCACGAAGCGGCCGTAGAGCACCCCAGCGATCGCCTCGACGTTGCCGGCGGCCGGCCCGCCCTCCGTGCCCTGCACCGCGGTGAGCCCGGTGACCGGGAGGTCCTGGGTGGCCCGGGCGATGCCGGCGCCGACCAGCGCGGCGAACCCCGCGCCGAGCACGAGGGCGGCCACCCGCTGCCCGCGGAGGGTCTCGACCACCGAGTCCGAGGAGTCGCGGCCGACCAGCATGAGCACGAACAGGAAGAGGATCATGATCGCGCCGGTATAGACGATGATCTGCACCGCGCCGAGGAACGGCGCCTCCTGGACGACGTAGAACACGCCCAGGACCAGCATCGTGGTCACCAGCCACAGCGCGGAGTGCACCGCGTTGCGGGAGAGCACCATGCCCAGGGCCCCGGCCAGCGCGATCGGGGCGAGCAGCCAGAACACCACCGTCTCGGCGGTGCCCAGCCGGACGGCGGTGTCGGCAGCGGCGGCCAGCACGCTCATGCCCGCTCCCCCACCACCGGCTCGGCGGGTGAGGACGCCTCCGGCTGGCGCACGTAGTAGTCCTGCTCGTCGTCGCCCAGCCGCATCGGGTGCGGTGGCTGCTCCATCCCCGGCAGCAGCGGCGCCATCAGCTGCTCCTTGGTGTAGATCAGGCTCTGCCGGTCGTCGTCGGCCAGCTCGAAGTCGTTGCTCATGGTCAGCGAGCGGGTGGGGCAGGCCTCGATGCACAGCCCGCAGAAGATGCAGCGCAGGTAGTTGATCTGGTAGACGCGGCCGTACCGCTCGCCGGGCGAGTACCGGGCGTCCTCGGTGTTGTCGCCGCCCTCGACGTAGATGGCGTCGGCCGGGCAGGCCCAGGCGCACAACTCGCAGCCGACGCACTTCTCCAGCCCGTCGGGGTGCCGGTTGAGCACGTGCCGCCCGTGGTAGCGCGGCTTGGTCTGCTTCGGGACCTCCGGGTACTGCTCGGTGGTCACCTTCTTGAACATCGTGGCGAAGGTGACCCCGAAGCCCTGCGCGGGGCCGGGCAGCCAGCTGCGCCGGGCCGGGGCACCGCCGTCGGTGCCGGGGGCTGCGCCCTCGGTGCTGAGGGCGCGGGCGCCGCTGCGCCGGGCCGGGGCCTGCTCAGACATCGCCGTCCTCCTGCTCGGTGGGTGGGGTGCCGCGCCGGCCGGTGCCGACCACGGCGCCGGCGCCGGCGCCGACGGACTCCCGGCCGAGCCGCGGGGACGGCGGCACCACGAGGTCCATCGGGGGCACCGGGAAGCCGCCGCCGGCGGCGCCCTGCCCGGTCGGTGGCAGCACCTCGGCCTCGGTCGGGTTGAGCGCGCCGGCCGCCGCGGCGCGCGCGGCCACCCGGGTGTCCCGGTTGCTCCGCCGCGAGGCGATCAGCAACCCGCCGAGGATCAGCAGCGCGACGGGCACGCCGACGAGGACCGCGACCTGCCCGACGTCGAGGTCGGCCTCGCGGGCCACGGCCCGCATGGTGGCGACGGCGAGGATCCACACCAGCCCGACCGGGACCAGCACCTTCCAGCCGAAGCGCATGAACTGGTCGTAGCGGAGCCGGGGCAGCGTGCCGCGCAGCCAGACGAAGACGAACAGCGCGACGACGACCTTGGCCAGGAACCACAGCACCGGCCACCAGCCGGTGTTCGCGCCGTCCCAGATCGAGATCGGCCACGGCGCCCGCCAGCCGCCGAGGAAGAGCGTCGCGGCCAGCGCGGAGACGGTGACGATGTTGATGTACTCGGCCAGGAAGAACAACGCGAACTTCAGCGACGAGTACTCGGTGTGGAAGCCCCCGACCAGCTCGCTCTCGGCCTCGGGGAGGTCGAACGGCGCCCGGTTGGTCTCCCCGACGACCGCGATCACGTAGATCACGAAGGAGACCGGCAGCAGCAGCGCGTACCAGCCGGGGCCGGTGACGCTGCCGCCGAACAGCGGGACGCCGTCGGCCTGGGCGGCGACGATCTCCGACGTCGACATGGAGCCCGCGTAGAGGAACACGGCGACGATCGACAGGCCCATGGCGATCTCGTAGCTGACCATCTGCGCGGCGCTGCGCAGCGAGCCGAGCAGCGGGTACGTCGACCCGGACGCCCAGCCGCCGAGCACGATGCCGTAGACGCCCATCGCCGAGCAGGCCAGCACGATGAGGACGCCGATGGGTGCGTCGGTGAGCTGCAGCGGCGTCTGCTCGCCGAAGATGCTCACCGTCGGGCCCAGCGGGATGACCGAGAACGCCAGGAACGCCGGGATGGTGGCGATGACCGGGGCCAGGAAGTACACCGGCCGGTCGGCCAGCGCCGGCATGATGTCCTCCTTGAACGCCAGCTTCAGCCCGTCGGCGAGGCTCTGCAGGTAGCCGCGGGGGCCGACCCGGTTGGGGCCGATGCGCTGCTGCATGCGGGCGACGACCTTGCGCTCGAAGACGATCGCGAACAGCGTCATCAGCACGAGCACGGCGAAGATGCCGACGATCTTGATGAGCACGATCCACCACACGTCGCCGCCGAAGTCGGCGAGCGTCGGCTGGTCGGCGGCGGCGAGCACGCTCATGCCTCCTCCCCCTGCAGGCTGGCGACCGCCGTGGCGCCGGCCGGGGTGGGGGGCGGCCCGGCCAGCCGGACGACGGCACCCGGGCCCGCTCCCAGCTGGCTGCGCACCTCGCTGCCCGGCGACCGCATGGGCAACCAGACGACCCCGTCGGGCATGTCGGCCAGCCGCACCGGCAGGGTGATCGCCCCGGCCGGGCCGGTGACGGTGAGCGGGTCGCCGTCGGCGACGCCGAGCCGGCGGGCGGCGTCCTTGCCCAACCGGGCCGCCGGCGGGCGGGCGGTGCCGGCCAGCGCGGGCTCGTCCCGCTGCAGCGTCCCGACGTCGAGCAGCTGCCGCCAGGAGGCGAGCACCGCCTCGTCGTCGGCCAGCTCCGGCAGCGGTGCCGGCTCGGCGTCCGGCGCCGCCGCGGTGGGCGCCTGCGCGGCTCCACCCAGGGCGGTCAGCTCGGCGCGGACCTCGGTCACCGAGCCCAGCCGCAGCCGCAGGCCCAGGTGCTCGGCCAGCCCCTGCAGCACCCGGCCGTCGCTGAGCTGACCGGTGCCGTGCAGCGTCGCGTCGAACGGGCGCACCCGGCCCTCCCAGTCCAGGTAGGCGCCGGCCTTCTCCGGCGCCGCGGCGACCGGCAGGACGACGTCGGCGTGTGCGGTGACGGCGGAGGGGAAGAGCTCCAGGCTGACCACGAACCCGGCGGCGGCCAGCGCCTGCTCGGCCAGCGCCGGGTCGGGCAGGTCGGCCGGGTCGACGCCGCCGACGAGCAGGCCGGCCAGGGCGCCGTCCCGCGCGGCGGTGAGGATGCCGGTGAGGTCGCGGCCCGGCGTGGCCGGGACGTCGGCGCCCCAGCGCTGGGCGACCGCCGCGCGGTCGGCGGCGCTGGCCACGGTGCGGCCGCCGGGCAGCAGCGTGGGCAGCGCGCCGACCTCGACCGCGCCCCGCTCCCCCGCCCGGCGCGGTACCCAGCCGATCCGGGCCCCGGTCTCACCGGCGAGCGCGGTCAGCGCGGAGAAGGCGCCGGGCGCCTCGGCCAGCCGCTCGCCGGCCAGCACGACCGCCCCCTGCCGGAACAGCGCCGACGCCACCTCGGCCAGCACGCCGTCCACCGGATGGGTCATGAGGTCGCGCAGCAGCCGGGCCTCCTGGCCCGGGACCGTCGGCAGCACGGTGGCCCGCAGCTTCTCCGCGGCCCGGGTGGCGAAGGGGGCGACGTCGAACACCTGCAGGCCGGCCGTCCGGACCGCCCGGCGCAGCCGCAGGAAGACGATCGGCGACTCCTCCTCCGGCTCGAAACCGACCAGCAGCACCACGGGTGCCGCGGCCAGGTCGTCGTAGGTGACCGCCCCGGCGCCGGGCGCGGTGCCGGCGACGTGCGTGGTGAGGAAGTCCAGCTCCTCGGCGGAGTGGGCGCGGGCGCGGGCGTCGACGTCGTTGGTGCCCAGCGCGACCCGGGCGAACGTGGCGTAGGCGTAGGCGTCCTCGGCGGTGAGCCGGCCCCCGGGCAGCACGCCGACCCCGCCGGCCTGCCGCGCCTTCACGAGCCCCGCGGCTGCCGCGGCCCAGGCCTCCGGCCAGGACGCCGGCTGAAGCTCCCCGTCGCGACGCACCAGCGGCGTCATCAGCCGCTCGTTGCTGCTGGCGTAGCGGAAGGCGTAGCGGCCCTTGTCGCAGTTCCACTCCTGGTTGACCGCCGGGTCCTCCCCTGCCAGCCGCCGGGTCACCGTGCCCCGCCGGTAGTCGGTGCGCTGGGCGCAGCCGCTGGCGCAGTGCTCGCAGACGCTCGGCTCGCTGCGCAGGTCGAACGGGCGGGCGCGGAACCGGTAGGTGGCGCTCGTGAGCGCGCCGACCGGGCAGATCTGGGTGGTGTTGCCGGAGAAGTAGGACTCGAACGGCTCGTCCTCGTAGACCGCCACCTGCTCCAGCGCACCGCGCTCGAACAGCTCGATGAACGGGTCGCCGGCCACCTGCTGGCTGAACCGGGTGCAGCGCGCGCACAGCACGCAGCGCTCGCGGTCGAGCAGCACCTGGGAGCTGATCGGCAGCGGCTTGGGGTAGGTGCGCTTGGTCTCGACGAACCGGGACTCGGTGCGCCCGTTGCTCATCGCCTGGTTCTGCAGCGGGCACTCGCCGCCCTTGTCGCAGACGGGGCAGTCCAGCGGGTGGTTGACCAGCAGCAGCTCCATGGTGCCCTGCTGCGCCTTGTCCGCGACCGGGCTGGTCAGCTGGGTCTGCACCACCATGTCCGGGCTGACCGGGGTGGTGCAGGAGGCGACCGGCTTGCGCTGCCCCTCCACCTCGACCAGGCACTGCCGGCAGGCGCCGATCGGGTCCAGCAGCGGGTGGTCGCAGAACCGCGGGATCTGCACGCCGATCATCTCGGCCGCGCGGATGATCAGCGTGCCCTTGGGCACCGCGACCGGGAAGCCGTCGATGGTGCAGTGCACGGCGTCCGGCGGGGTGTGCGGTCCGGGGGCGCCGGGCGGCAGCGCCGGCGCGGGCTCGGGGGTGGCCGGGGTGAGGGTCATGAGGCTGCTCCGACCGGCTCGAGCCGCAGCGACCGGCCGAGGCGGGCCTGCTCCTCGGCCGGCAGCAGCGCGACGTAGTCGTCCTTGAAGTACTTCAGCGAGCTGGCGATGCAGCTGGTGGCGCCGTCACCGAGGGCGCAGAACGAGCGGCCCAGGATGTTGTCGCAGGTGTCGGTGAGCAGGTCCAGGTCGGCGGCGCGACCCTCCCCGCGGACCAGCCGCTGCAGGATCTGGACCAGCCAGTAGGTGCCCTCCCGGCACGGGGTGCACTTGCCGCAGCTCTCGTGCGCGTAGAACTCGGTGAACCGCAGCGTCGCCTCCACGATGGAGTCGGTCTCGTCGAAGACCATCAGTGCGGTGGTGCCGAGCATCGAGCCGGCCTTGGCCACCGAGTCGAAGTCCAGCGGGACGTCGAGGTGCTCGGGGGTGAAGTAGGGGGTGGAGGAACCACCCGGCGTCCAGAACTTCAGCCGGTGGCCGGGGCGGACGCCGCCGGCCAGCTCCAGCAGCTCGCGCATCGTCGTCCCCATCGGGGCCTCGTACTGGCCCGGGCGGACGACCCGGCCCGACAGCGAGTAGATCTTCGGCCCCGGCGACCTCTCCGGGCCGAACTGCTTGAACCACTCCGCGCCGCCGCGCACCACGTACGGCACGGTGGCCAGCGTCTCCACGTTGTTGATCACCGTCGGGGAGCCGTACAGCCCGGCGACGGCGGGGAACGGCGGCTTGAGCCGCGGCTGGCCCCGGTAGCCCTCCAGCGAGTCCAGCAACGCCGTCTCCTCGCCGCAGATGTAGGCGCCGGCGCCGGCGTGCACCACCAGCTCCAGGTCGTACCCGGTGCCCAGCACGTCGCGGCCGAGGTAGCCGGCCGCGTAGGCCTCCTGGACGGCGGCCATCAGCCGGCGGTGGGCGTGCACCGCCTCGCCGCGCACGTAGATCACCGCGAAGTGCGAGCGGATCGCGTAGGCGGTGATGATCACCCCCTCCACCAGCGAGTGCGGGTCGGCCATCATCAGCGGGAGGTCCTTGCAGGTGCCCGGCTCGCCCTCGTCGGCGTTGACCACCAGGTACTTCGGCGCCGCCGCCGGGCCGGTGGGCTCCTCCCCCGGCTTGGGCTGCGGGATGAAGCTCCACTTCATACCGGTGGGGAAGCCGGCCCCGCCGCGGCCGCGCAGCCCGGAGTCCTTGACCAGCGCGACGACGTCGTCCGGGGCCATCGCCAGCGCCTGCCGCAGCGCGCGGTAGCCGTCGAGGCGTTCGTAGGTGTCCAGCGTCCAGGAGCGGGGCGCGTCGAACCGTGCGGTGAGCACGGGGGTCAGGGGCATCTCAGGCCTCCCGCTCGATCGAGCTCTGCTGACCGGCGCCGGTGCCGGTCGGCGGGGTGTCGGTGCCCTCGCGGCCGCGCTCGGCCGGCTGCCGGCCGGCGGGCTCGGGGGCGTCGGGGTGGTGCTGGGCGGCGCCGGCCCGCTCGGCGGGGGTGTCGGCCGAGGCGACGGCGGTGTCGGCGGCCTGCTCGCTCGCCGTCTCCCCCGTGCCAGCCTCTTCCGAGACGTCCGGCTCGGGGGCGGCCTCGGGCTCGGGGTGCTGCAGGGGCGGCGCGGTCTCGCCGCGCTCGGCGGCCAGCCGGACGCCGGCCAGGGTGGGTGCCCCGGTGGAGGGCGCGTCGACCGCGGCCCGCTCGGCGGCGAGGTCGGCGTGCTGGGACAGG
This sequence comes from Modestobacter sp. SYSU DS0511, assembly GCF_054050755.1. Classification (NCBI taxonomy): domain Bacteria; kingdom Bacillati; phylum Actinomycetota; class Actinomycetes; order Geodermatophilales; family Geodermatophilaceae; genus Modestobacter; species Modestobacter sp. SYSU DS0511. The sequence continues at coordinate 72,578 of NZ_JBJGZY010000011.1, read as the reverse complement.
CCGGCGAGCTGGCGGGAGATGCCCCGGAAGTCGGTGAGCGGGGCGCCCCGGGTCGGCGGCGGCTTCTCCCCGCGGCGCAGCGCGGCGACCAGCTCCCGGGCCGACTCGACGTCCTGCTGGTCGTAGAACTCGTAGTCGACGGTGACCACCGGCGCGTAGTCGCAGGCGGCCAGGCACTCGGCGTGCTCCAGGGTGACCGAGCCGTCGGCCGCGGTCTGGTCGTGGCCGACCCCGAGGTCGGCGGAGACCGCGTCGTAGATCCGCTGCCCGCCGAGGACGGCGCAGAGCGTGTTGGTGCAGACGCTGACCAGGTGCCGGCCGGTCGGGTGCCGCTTGTACATCGTGTAGAAGGTGGCGACCGCACCGACCTCGGCCTTGGTCAGCCCGAGCAGCCGGGCGCAGAAGCCGACGCCCTCCGGGGAGACGTAGCCCTGCACCGACTGGACCAGGTGCAGCATCGGCAGCAACGCGGAGCGGGCCTGCGGGTAGCGGGCCATGATCTGGCGTGCCTCCGCCTCGGTCTGCCCGGTCAGCGGTGGCAGGTCCGGGGCGGCGGGCTCGACCGGGCTGGAGTCCAGCCCGGTGACCGCCGTTCCCTCCTGCGAGCCGGGAAGGGCGCTCACCGGTCCACACCCCCCATCACGGGGTCGATGGACGCGATCGCGGCGATGACGTCGGCGATCATCCCGCCCTCGCTCATCGCCGCCGTGGCCTGCAGGTTCACGAAGCTGGGGTCGCGCACGTGCACCCGGAACGGGCGGGTGCCGCCGTCGCTGACCACGTGGTAGCCGAGCTCGCCGCGCGGGCTCTCGATCGGCACGTACACCTGGCCGGCCGGCACCCGGAAGCCCTCGGTGACCAGCTTGAAGTGGTGGATCAGGGCCTCCATCGACTGGCCCATGATGTGCCGGACGTGGTCCAGGGAGTTGCCGAGCCCGTCGGCGCCCAGCGACAGCTGCGCGGGCCAGGCGATCTTCTTGTCCTCGACCATCACCGGGCCGGGCTCGAGCCGGTCCAGCGCCTGGGCGATGATCTTGAGCGACTCGTTGACCTCGCTCATCCGCACCAGGTAGCGGCCCCAGGCGTCGCAGGTGTCGGCCGTCGCCACCTCGAAGTCGTAGGTCTCGTAGCCGAGGTACGGCTCGACCTTGCGCAGGTCCCAGGGCAGCCCGGCGGCGCGCAGCACCGGGCCGGTGACGCCGAGGGCGACGCAGCCGGTGACGTCGAGGTAGCCGGCGTCCTTGAGGCGCCGCTGCCAGATCGGCTGGCCGGTGAGCAGCCGGTGGAATCCGGCGACCCGCTCGGGCATGACCTGCAGGAACTCGCGGATCCGGCCCTCCACGCCCTCGGGGAGGTCCTGCGCCACGCCGCCGGGACGGATGTAGGCGTGGTTCATCCGCAGCCCGGTGATCTCCTCGAGCAGGTCGAGGACCAGCTCGCGCTCGCGGAAGCCGTTGGTCATCCCGGTGAGCGCGCCCATCTCCATGCCGAAGGTGGCCAGCGCGACGAGGTGGGAGGCGATCCGGTTGAGCTCCATGACCAGCACGCGGATGGTCTGCGCGCGGGGCGGGGCCTCGATGCCGAGCAGCTTCTCCACGGCCAGGCAGTAGCCGGCCTCGTTGAACAGCGGGGACAGGTAGTCCATCCGCGTGACCAGCGTCGTCCCCTGCACCCAGGTGCGGTACTCGGTGGTCTTCTCGATGCCGGTGTGCAGGTAGCCGATGACCACCCGGGCCTTGGTGACCGTCTCGCCCTCGAGGTCGAGCACCAGGCGCAGCACCCCGTGCGTGGAGGGGTGCTGCGGGCCCATGTTGACCACGAGCCGCTCGTCCTCGTGCGGGTCGGCGCCGAAGGTCTGGTCCCAGTCGCCGCCGGTGACCGTGTAGACCCGGCCCTCGGTGGTCTCCCGCGACCCGGCGTAGGGGTCGTTCAGCGTGGTCATCGGTAGCTCCGCCGCTCGTCGGGGGGCGGGATCGTCGCGCCGTGGTACTCCACCGGCACACCGCCCAGCGGGTAGTCCTTGCGCTGCGGGTGGCCGTCCCAGTCGTCGGGCATGAGGATCCGGGTCAGCCCGGGGTGGCCGTCGAAGACGACGCCGAACATGTCCCAGACCTCCCGCTCGTGCCAGTCCGCCGTCGGGTAGACGCCGGTGACCGAGGGGACGTGCGGGTCCTCGGCGGTCACCGCCACCTCCAGCCGGATGCGACGGCGGTAGGTCATCGAGGTCAGGTGGTGGACGACGTGCAGCCGAGGGCGCCCCGGCGACACCTCCGGACCACCGCTGTCGAGGTAGTCGACGCCGGAGACGCCGGAGAGCAGCTCGAACCGCAGCGCCTCGTCGTCCCGCAGGGCGCGGACGAAGGCCAGCAGGTGCTCGCGCTCGAGGAACCAGGTGATCTCGCCGCGGTCGACGAGCACCCGCTGGACGGCGGCGTCGTAGGTGGCCTGGCCGACGGCGTCGACGAGCGCGTCGGCGACCTCGTCGAACCAGCCGCCGTAGGGCCGCTCGGTGGAGTGCAGGGCGACGGCGCCGCCGGGCTCGACCCGGACCAGGCCACCGAAGCCGGAGGTGTCGCCGCTGCCGGTGACGCCGAAGGCGCCCTTGCGGAACCCGCCGCCGGGCGCGCTCGCCGCGCCGAACCCGGCCTCGTCGCTCACCGGCGCGCCCCCGGCTCGGCGCCGGGCAGGGCGACGGCGTTGCCGCCACGCTGCTCGATGGCGAACTGGCCGGTGCGGCCGGCGGCCGCGGCCTCCTCGTAGGCGCGCCGCTTCTCCTTGTCGACCCGCACGCTGGAGGGCATCTCGAGGTGCAGGTCGGGAGCGGTGCCGTCGGCGCGGGCGGCGGCCATCTCCCGGGCCCGCTTCGCGCCCAGCGGCTGGTGCTGGATCTTGTGGTGCAGCTTGAGGATCGCGTCGGTGAGCATCTCCGGCCGCGGCGGGCAGCCGGGCAGGTACATGTCGACCGGGACGACGTGGTCGACGCCCTGCACGATCGCGTAGTTGTTGAACATGCCGCCGGAGCTGGCGCAGACGCCCATGGCGAGCACGTACCGCGGCTCGGGCATCTGGTCGTAGATCTGGCGCAGGACCGGGGCCATCTTCTGGCTCACCCGGCCCGCGACGATCATCAGGTCGGCCTGGCGCGGGGAGGCGCGGAAGACCTCCATGCCGAAGCGGGCCAGGTCGTAGCGGCCGGCGCCCGACGCCATCATCTCGATCGCGCAGCAGGCCAGCCCGAAGGTGGCCGGCCACAGCGAGGACTTGCGGGTCCAGTTCACCAGCTTCTCGACGCTGGTGAGCAGCACGCCGCTGGGCAGCTTCTCCTCCAGGCCCATGTCAGCGCCCCCCGTTCCGGGTCGGTGTCAGTCCCACTCGAGGCCTCCGCGGCGCCACTCGTAGGCGAAGGCGATGAAGACGGTGCCGATGAACAGGGCCATCGCGCCGAGACCCCACAGGCCCAGCGCGTCGTTGGCGACCGCCCACGGGTAGAGGAAGACGATCTCGATGTCGAAGACGATGAACAACATCGCGGTCAGGTAGTACTTCACCGGGAAGCGGCCACCGGTGAGCGGCTGGTCGACCGGCTCGATGCCGCACTCGTAGGCCTGCAGCTTCGCGCGGTTGTACCGGCGCGGGCCGACGAACGGCGCGACGGTGACCGAGAAGAGCGCGAAGCCCGCGGCGAGGACGAAGAGGCCGACGATCGGCGCGTAGGTGGACAGCATCAGCGGCCACCCCCTCGGGGCGCGCGATGGGCACGCGCCGGGGCGGTCTCGCGTGTGCACCTCGCTGTGCAGACCACGGCGGCGACCTCTCCTCCACCCGGCGGACCGGGCGGACGCTTGTGAACTACTTCACAAAGTCGAGCGGTCGAAGCCTATGACAGACGGCCACCGGAACACCAGGACCTTCGGTGATCGAGTTCACACAGCGGGTCGAGACCGACCGCGCTCGGGGCCGCGCGAGATCTGCGATCTCGTGGCTTCCCGGCCCAGGTGGCCACAAGATCGCAGATCTCGCCGCGCACCGGCGCTGCACCCCGGCTGCCGAGCTGCGTGCGTCCGAGATCGCTCTTGCGCTTCGGCTCAGGTCCGCGCCCGCGCACGGGCGCGCGGCCGCCGGTCGACCCACGAGACCAGGGCGGCGACCACCAGGAGACCGGCGGGCACCAGGAGATGGAGGCCGCCGCCCGCCAGCGTGACCAGCCCCCACACGAGCGACGCCGCACCCACGCCGGCGGTGACCGCGGGAGCCATCATCGTCCGGCTGGCCCGTTCGGCCGCGAGCGCGAGGAGCGCGCCGGCCACGGCCGGCCCGAAGACCAGGAGCACCGCCGGGCCACCGGCTCCCCAGGCCCAGCCCGCGAGGCCGAGGACAGCCACGAGGGAGACGCCGATCAGCAGCTGCGCACGGCGGGAGGATCGAGCCATGGCCTGCGGCGAGGTCAGGCGCGGGTGCCGCGGTGCAGGGCGACGACCCCGCCGGTCAGGTTCCGCCAGGCGACGTCGCCCCAGCCGGACTCCTGCAGCCAGATCGCCAGCTCCGGCTGCGCCGGCCACGCCCGGATCGACTCGGCCAGGTAGACGTAGGCCTCCGGGTTGCTGCTGACCGCCCGCGCGATCGAGGGCAGCGCCCGCATCAGGTACTCGGTGTAGACGGTGCGGAACGGCGCCCACGTCGGCCGGGAGAACTCGCAGACCACCAGGCGCCCGCCGGGCCGGGTGACCCGGCGGAACTCGCGCAGCGCCTGCCGCGGGTCGGCGACGTTCCGCAGCCCGAAGGAGATGACCACCCCGTCGACGCTCTCGTCGGCCAGCGGCAGCGCCATCGCGTCACCGGCCACCTTCGGCACCGGGCGCGATGCCCCGGCGCGCAGCATCCCCTGGGAAAAGTCGCAGGCGATGGCGCGCACGCCCCCCGCCGCGAGCTCGACCGTGGAGACCGCCGTCCCGGCCGCGACGTCCAGCACCGTCGAGCCCGGCCGGGGGTCCAGGGCCTCGCGGGTGGCCCGCCGCCAGCCGCTGTCCAGCCCGCCCGAGAGGACGGTGTTGGTCAGGTCGTAGCGCCCGGCGACCCGGTCGAACATCGCCGCGACGTCGGCCGGGGCCTTGTCCAGCCCGGCGCGCACGCCTCCCCCGTCAGGTCGTCCACCGGTCGCCACCCCGGGGACGCTACCTGCGCGCCTCCTACCCTGGAGCGGTGAGCCCGGCAGCCCCCTCCCCGACCACCCAGGCTGCCGTGACCACCACCGCGCTGGGCCGGCGGCGCACCCCGCTGCTCACCCTGGTCCCCTCCGACGGCGCCCTGGCCTGGGTCCGCCGCGGCGAGGGGCTGGTCGGCTGGGGCGAGGCCGACCGGCTGGAGGTCTCCGGCCCCGACGCGCTGGCCACCGCCGCCGCCTGGTGGGCCGATCGCTGTGCCCGCACCGAGGTGCACGACCCGGTGGGCGTCCCCGGGTCCGGCCCGGTGGTCTTCGCCTCCATCGCCTTCGACCCGGCGGCGTCCAGCTCGGTGTTCGTCGTCCCGGAGGTGGTGGTCGGCCGGCGCGACGGCGCCACCTGGGTCACCGTCACCGGGGACGCCGGCGCCGAGGAGCGGGCGGTCGTGGAGACCTCGCCGTCGGTGACGACGACGTCGATCGGCCAGCTCCGCTACGCCGACGGGTCGCTGGACCCGGCCACCTGGTGCGCCGCCGTCGAGGCCGCGGTCGCCCGGATCGACGCCGGGGCGCTGGACAAGGTGGTGCTCGCCCGCGACCTGCTGGTCAGCGCCGACGAGCCGATCGACCCCCGCCGGCTGCTGCTCCGCCTGGCCGAGCGCTTCCCCGACTGCTGGACCTTCGCCGTCGACGGCCTGCTCGGCGCCACCCCGGAGCTGCTGCTGCGCCGCACCGGTGACCAGCTCTCCGCCCGGGTGCTCGCCGGCACCGCTCCGCGCGGCGCGGGAGCCGAGGACGAGCGGCTCGCCGTCGCGCTGGAGCACTCCGTCAAGGACCTCGCCGAGCACGGCTACGCCGTCCGCTCCCTGGTCGACGCGCTGCGCCCCTACTGCTCGTCGATGGACGTCCCGCCCGGCCCGTCGCTGCTGACCCTGCCCAACGTCCGCCACCTGGCCACCGACGTGCACGGCCGCCAGCACGGCGACGCCGACCTGCTGGAGCTCGTCTCCGCCGTGCACCCCACGGCGGCGGTCTGCGGCACCCCGACCGACCGCGCCGCGGCGCTGATCGGCGAGCTCGAGGGCATGGGCCGCGGCCGGTACGCCGGCCCGGTCGGCTGGCTCGACGCCCGCGGCGACGGCGAGTTCGGGCTGGCCCTGCGCTGCGCCCAGCTGACCGGCAGCGAGGGCGGCCGGCAGGCGCGGCTGTTCGCCGGCTGCGGGATCGTCTCCGGCTCCGACGCGGCGGCCGAGCTCGCCGAGACGCAGGCGAAGTTCGCGGCCGTGCAGGCAGCCCTGGAGGACTGAGCAGCCCACCGGGTCACCCGGAAGAGCGGAGCCCTCGCCGGTGGGGTCAAGACGGGGCGGCTCCCGGCCGACGTCTCACAGGTGTTGCCCGCCGCCCCTGCGCCGTCGCCGTCGCCGGCCCACCGGCGCCCGACGGTGGCCGGCGTCGCCGTGCTGGGCCTCGCGGCCAGCCTCGTGCTGTCGGCTGCGCTGACCGAGGGCACGCCGTCGTCCGCCGTCAGCTTCCTGGTGGTCAGCACCGGGTCCGCGATCGCCGCGTGGATCGGGGCTCGGCGGGAACCGCGCTCGTCGACCAGCCGATGGCTCGCCGTGGCGTTGACCCTCAACGCCCTCGGCGACCTGCTCTGGCAGCTGGTCACCACCGCCCACGGCAGCGCGCTGGACGTCTCGGTGGCGGACGTGGCCTACATCGGCTCCTACATCGCCCTGGCGGCCGCACTGCTCAGGCTCGGGCACGACGGGGGGCCGAGCACCCGGGCCCGCTTCCACTCCGTGCTCGACGGCACGTCCATGCTCGTCATCGCCCTGCTGGTGGTCTGGCAGGCCTCCGTGCGGACCACGCTGTTCGACGCCTCGCTCGCCCTGGAGACCCGGGTCGTCTGGGCGTCCTACCCCGTCCTGGACGCCGTGGCCCTGGGGCTGGTCGTCCGGGGGGCCGTGCTCTACCGCCGGCTGGGCGCGTCCCCGCTGCTGCTCGCCCTGGGGACCGCCGCGTGGCTGGGCTCGGACCTGGGATGGCTCGTGATCGGCGACGCGGACACCGCCAGCGGCTGGCTGGACGCCGGTTGGCTGGTCGGCTCGGTGCTGCTCGCCCTCTCGACGTGGACCTCCCGCAGGAGCGCGAGGGCGACCCCGCGCCCGCACCACGCCGTCGTGGGCCGCTGGCGGATGACGCTGGCCTTCCTGCCGCTGCTCGTGCCGAGCGTCCTGGAGCTCGAGGCGTGGCTGGAGGGGGAGGACCTGGATCCGCTGCCGGGGCTGCTGGCCACCCTCGCCCTCACCGTCCTGGTCGTGATCCGGGCGCAGCGGCTGCTGACCGAGAGCGCACGCTCCCGGGCGCTGGTCCGCTCCCAGGCCCGCCGGTCCGAGGCCCTCGCCGTGAACTCCTCCGACGGGGTCGTGGTCGTGGACCCGGCAGGGCGGCTGGTGGCCGACTCCCGGTCGATGGCCGAGCTGCTCGGCCAGCCGGGCGTCGCCGGCGACTCACTGCCGGCGATGCTGGCCGCGATCGGCGTCGACCCCGCCGACGTGCTGGCCGTGCTGGCCCGGGCCCGGCAGCAGAAGGGCACCCCGTCGGAGCTGGAGCTGCGGGGCGGCCACCCCGACGGCGGCACCGTCTGGCTGGGTGGCCGCGCCGTCGACCTGGTCGACGACCCGGACGTGGGCGGCATCGTGGTGAGCGTCTACGACATCACCGCCCGCAAGCTCGCCGAGCAGGAGCTGGCCCACCAGGCGTTCTACGACGCGCTGACCGGGCTGGCCAACCGCTCGCTCTTCCTGGACCACACCGAGCAGGCGCTGCGCCGGGCCGGCCGCACGGGCACCCCGCCGATCGTGCTGTGCCTGGACCTCGACGGGTTCAAGGACGTCAACGACAGCCTCGGCCACCTGGCCGGCGACGACCTGCTGCGCACCGTCGGGCACCGGCTGCGGGACGCCGTCCGCGGTGCGGACACCGTGGCCCGGCTGGGTGGTGACGAGTTCGCCGTCCTGGTCGACGACACCCGCGGGGGGCTGCCCGAGGCAGCCCAACTCGCCCAGCGGCTGCTGGACGTGATCGGGGCACCGATCGACCTCGGCGGGCACCGGGTCTCGGTGGCCGCCAGCATCGGCATCGTCGCCGCGGAGGCGTCGGCGACCCCGCTGTCGCTGTTCCGGGACGCCGACATCGCCATGTACCGGGCCAAGTCCGCCGGCCGGGCGCAGTGGGTGGTCTTCGACCCGGAGATGCGCGCGGCCGCGCTGGAGCGGATCGAGCTGGAGCGCCAGCTGGCCGGTGCGCTGGACGCCGGGCAGCTGCGGCTGGTCTACCAACCGGTGGTCTGCCTGGCCACCGAGCGGGTCGTCGGCTTCGAGGCGCTGCTGCGCTGGCACCACCCGGTGCTCGGCCCGATCGGGCCGGACCGGTTCGTCCCGGTCGCCGAGGACTCCGGGCTGATCGTGCCGATCGGCCGCTGGGTGCTCGCCGAGGCCACCCGCACCGCCGCCCGCTGGCAGCGTGCCCACCCGCGCAGCACCCCGCTGTCGATGGCGGTCAACGTCTCACCGCGTCAGCTGGCCGGCGGCACGCTGGTCGGGCACGTCGCCGAGGCGCTGTCCGCCAGCGGCACCGTGCCCTCGTCGCTCGTGCTGGAGGTCACCGAGACGGCGCTGGTCACCGACCGGTCCGCGGTCGCCGAGCGGCTCGCCGAGCTGCGCGCGCTGGGCACCCGCCTGGCGCTGGACGACTTCGGCACCGGCTACTCGTCGCTGAGCTGGCTGCGCCAGTTCGACGTCGACGTGCTCAAGATCGACCGCTCGTTCGTCAGCCTGCTCGACGGTTCCCCGGACGACGCGGCGATCGTGCACGGTCTGGTCCAGCTGGGCCGCACGCTGCGGCTGGAGGTGGTGGCCGAGGGGGTCGAGACCGCTGCCCAGCGGGACCGGCTGCGCGCCGAGCGCTGCGACCTGGCGCAGGGCTACCTGTTCGCCACACCGCTGGAGGAGGCGGAGGCGGAGCTGCTGCTCCTGCGCGAGTCGAGCCCGGCGCCCCGCGCCCAGGCCTGAGGCGGCCGGTCAGCCCCGGGCGACGCTCAGCGCCGTCGCCGCCGCCGCACGTAGCTGCCCGGCCAGTTCGGCCTCGGCCGCGGCGTCCGTGCGGACCACGACGACCCGCGGCCCGCCCGCGCTCAGCGCCGCGACCAGCTGCTCGGGGTCGGCGACCGCGGTGGCCGCCCAGCCCAGCGACCGGGCCACCGCCACCAGGTCGCGCCCGTGCGGGGTGCCGAACACCCGCCGGTAGCCGGCGGCGTACTGCGGCTGGCCGGGCTCGAGCTGGGCGAAGATGCCGCCGCCGTCGTTGTCCGGCACCACGACGGTGAGGTCCGGCTGCCGCTCGCCCTCCCCGGTGAGCAGCCCGGTGAGGTCGTGCAGGAACGTCAGGTCACCCATCAGCGCGAACGCCGGGCCGCCACCGGCCCCCTGGTGCGCCAGGGCGGCGCCGACGGCGGTGGAGACGGTGCCGTCGATGCCGGCGACGCCGCGGTTGGCCAGCACGGTGAGGCCCGGCCGGGGCACCGCCAGCCGGTCGACGTCGCGGACCGGAGTCGACGACCCGAGCACCAGCAGCGCCCCCGCCGGGAGGGTGGCGACCACGTCGCGCGCCAGCCGCGCGGCGGTGAGCGCCCGCCCGGGCCGGTCGTCGAGCAGCGCGTCGACGGCGACGCCCACCCGCTCGGCGGCCGACGACCACTCGGCCGCCCAGCCGCGCCCCGCGCGCGGGCCGCCCTCCCGCCAGGAGCTGCCCGGGTCCAGGTGCGCGCTGCCGACCAGCGTGCTCCCCCGGCCGGGATCGGCCCAGCGGGGCGCCGGGGCGTAGGTCTCGACCAGCACGTCGGGGTCGGCGAGCAGCGCGGAGACCGGGCGGGACAGCGTCGGGCGGCCGACCACCAGCACCCGGTCGGGCCGGTGCTCGGCCAGCCACTCCGGCGCCCCCAGCAGCAGCGCCGGCCCGCGCAGCGCGCCGGCCGCGCCCCACGCGCCGCTGCTGGGCTCGGCGAGCACCGGCCAGCCCCGCTGGTCGGCGAGGACGGCGGCGGCCCGGCCGACACCGAGCGGCGCGTCGCCGGCGATGAGCAGGGTGCGCGCCCCGGCCGGGTCGGGCCCGGTGAGCGGGGCCCCACGTGACGCGCCGCCGGGCACGGCAGCGGTCCACGGCGCGCCGTCCGGGCGGCCGGCGAACGGGCCGCCGGGCAGCGGCGGGCGGACGCCGGGGGTGACGTCGTCGGGCAGCAGCGGCTCGCGCAGCGCCAGGTTCAGGTGCACCGGGCCGGGGTCGCCGGACAGCTCGCCGCGGGCCACCAGCAGCGCCTTGGCCACCAGCGAGCGCCAGTACCGGTTCTGCGCCACCTCGCGCCCGGCCTCGGGCACCCCGACGTCGGCGGCCCAGCGCACCGCCCGGCCGTAGAGCCCGGGCTGCTCGATGGTCTGGTTCGCCCCGGTCGACCGCAGCTCCGGCGGCCGGTCGGCGGTCAGGGCGAGCAGCGGCACCCCGCTGGCGTCGGCCTCCAGCACCGCGGCGTGCAGGTGCGCGGTCGCCGTGCCGGAGGTGGTGAGCACCGGCACCGGGCCCCCGCCGGCCTTGGCCAGCCCCAGCGCGAGGAACGCCGCCGTCCGCTCGTCGATGCGCACGTGCAGCCGCAGCCGGCCGGCGGTCTCGGCGTCGGCGAGGGCGAGCGCCACCGGGGCGGACCGGGAGCCGGGTGAGACGACCGCGTCGGTGACCCCGCCGCGGACCAGCTCGTCGACGAGCACCCGGGCGAAGGCGGTGGCCGGGTTCACGGCGCCTGCACCGCGGCGAGCCGTTCGCGCCAGCGCCGCTCGGTCTCCGGGTCCGCGGTGGTCGCGGCCAGCCGGTCGGGCACCGAGCGGGTCACCGGCAGCGCGCCGTCGACCGGCAGCAGCGGCTCGCTGGCGACGTCGGCGGTGAACAGCGCGACCGTCGCCAGCCCGCAGGCGAACGGCAGCTCCGGCAGCGCCGCCGCCAGGGCGACCCCGGCGGCGATGCCCACGGAGCTCTCCAGCGCCGAGGAGACCACGCACGGCAGCCCGTGCGCCTCGGCCACCTCCAGCGCGGCCCGGACCCCACCCAGCGGCTGCACCTTGAGGACGACGACGTCGGCGGCCTCCCGCAACGGCACCCGGCGGGGGTCGACCGCGCGGCGGACCACCTCGTCGGCGGCGATCCGCACGTCGACCCGGCGGCGCAGCGCGGCCAGCTCCTCGACCGTGGCCACCGGCTGCTCGGCGTACTCCAGGCCGAACCGGTCCAGGGCGCGCAGCCGGTCGGCGGCGGTGTCGACGTCCCAGGCGGCGTTCGCGTCGACCCGGATCGCGCCGGCGGGCCCCAGCGCGTCGCGGACCGCCTCGACCCGGGCGAGGTCGTCGGCGAGCGTCTGCCCGCGCTCGGCGACCTTCACCTTCGCCGTCCGGCAGCCCGAGGCGAGCACGATCTCGTGCGCCCGCTCGGGGCCGACCGCCGGCACCGTCACGTTCACCGGCACGGTGCCGCGCACCGGGTCGGGCCAGCCGAGCACCGCGGCCTCGTGCGCGCTGGCCCACCAGCGCCGGCTCTCGGCGACGTCGTAGTCCCAGAACGGGGAGAACTCGCCCCAGCCGGCCGGGCCGCGGACCAGCACGCCGTCGCGCACGTCCAGCCCGCGGAACCGGTTGCGCAGCGGCAGGCGGTAGACGTGCGCCTCCAGCGCCGTACCGGCGCCGCCGGCTGCCGGGGCGATCACCCGCTCAGCCTAGAGCGCACCCGGGGCCCACTGGCGATGACAGCTGTCAGGCGTGGGCTTGGCGGCACAGTCCGGGGGCGGGATGCCACGGCTAGCTGCCCAGCTGGACTGGTCGCCGTGCTGGATGAGGCCGCGAACGTGTGCCGTTGGCACAACCTCCCCGATCTCTACTCCCACTACGGGTCGCGCGGCATCACCATCCTCACGATCCTGCAGGCCTGGTCCCAGGGCGTGGAGGTCTGGGGCCGCAACGGCATGCGCAAGCTATGGTCAGCAGCCAACGTCAAGATCTACGGCGGCGGCGTCTCCGAGATCGAGTTCCTCACCTAGCTGTCCACGCTCATCGGGTAGGTCGACGTCGACACCGTCTCCACCTCCCGCAGCCGCGGGCACACCACCACCAGCCGCAACCTGCGCCGCGACCGAGTCCTGGACGTCTCCGACCTGGGCTCCATGCCGCGGTTCCGCGCCGTGTTGTTCGCCTCCGGCGTCCCCCCGGTGCTCGTCCGCACGCTGCCTTGGATGGACAGCCCCGAAGCTCCGGCGATCAGGGCCTCGATCGAGGCGCACGACCCGTCCCGCGCTACGCCGTCCTCGTCACCGGTGCCCGCGAGATTGGATCAACATGAGCGACGTCGACGAGTGGCCCGACGACGACACCGCACCCATCGAGCACCCGCCGGTCGACCACGCCGATGAGCCGGCCAATCCCGAGCCCGGGCCGCAGCTGGTGTACCCGACACTTGATTCGTCACTGGATTGCTGGCCACAAGCTGGTGCCGCCCGGTCGATGGCCGGCACCTGACCTGGTGCCCTGCCTGGTGGAAGCATGCGGAGGCGATCGTGCGGCTGAAGGCGATGTGGCGGTCCTGGGAGCACCTGCGCCTGGACGCGGTCACCGGCATGCCCGTGTGGCTGCGCGACCACGCTGACCACCACATGCGGATCCTTACCGACTCCGATCTCGGTCCCTTTAAGGGCTGCCATCCCGAGCGTGACCACGGAGAACGACTTCGCCCGCTCCCACTACTCCACCCACGGGAGAACCTCCTCACTCGCCAGTAACGAGTCGCTCAGACCGGACAAGTTGTTCCGATGGGACATCACCGTCCCACCCGGCCATCTCCTCCGCCTGCAACAAGTTTCACCCGGCGAAACCTTGCGTAAAATCGTTAAGCGTCTGAAGAAGAGTCGGCGCCATGAACACTATGCCCCCCTCCTCATCTTCAACATTTATCGACAGTTCCCACGATGGGCCGGCTGTAACCATTGAGCGCGGCACGTAGCTTAGGCTGAAGTTCGCGCTCACTAGAGACATGATGGCTCGGTCGACCAACGCCCTTTCCTCAGGCCGCACTGACGCCTCCGGCTGATCTACAGAAATCCAACCAGGCGCAATTTCCTCTGCCCGAAGCTGTGCAGCCTCAAGGACTTCTTGCATTGTTGGCGCCAACACCCTAGGCAGGAGGGCATCAGGGTCTTCCGCCTCAAATGCCACTTCAAACTCGTCTCCGTAACCGAAGACAGTGAAACTCGCTGAAGAATATTCAGAAGCTTCTACAGAAGCGGCGAGACTGAATAGCAGGGAAGCGGTCGACATTTGACTAAGCCTTCAGCAAAGGGGGATGTGCCGCACCGGACCGACGCAGGTATGGGACGCACCACGGGTGGTCGTTGACGGACCGTGACTTCTCGGAATCGCTACCGCCCTAGCACTCGCAGCCAGATCATCTCCAGCTTGCCGCGACAGGCCACCGGACGCCTTCGCCGACTTGGCTGCGGAGATGATACCTCGCTGCACGGATGTGTTTTGCACAAAGCTCTTTGCAGTTGCTCCCGCCGCCCGAGCTGTCACACTCGCCACAGCCGGCCCCGACCTGAAGGCCGATTAGCGCCAGAGGGATGAGCACAGCGACTTCGCCCGTCGCGTCTGAGAAGTTCACAGGGTCGCTGCTTCCACACCCGTACGCCTGAGCGTCCTGACCAGTTGGGTCAGGCTGGGTAAAACGTCCGACCACCGGGTCGTAATAGCGCGCCTGCAAGTGGTACAGGCCAGCGCTGTCGAGTTGACCTCCGATGTACTGCCATGGGTTGTTGACTGCTTCGGTCTTGGTGCGGGAGGCGCCGTAGGGGTCGTACGAGTAGGTGTTCTTCACCGCGCCGGTGGGGTCGACCACGGCGATGGTGCTGCCCTGTCGGTCGGCGATGAAGTAGTAGCTGGAGCCGCCGACCCGGCAGGTTTCAGAGGGCAGCCTATTGGGGCGTGCCGCCACGGCCTGTGGTGGCAAATACCAGAGCGATCCCCGCAGCCACCACCGCGACTATGCCGATGACCGTGACCACGAGACCGAGGTCGAGAACGATGGCGGCAGCGACCAGTCCAGCACCGATGATGATCGTCACCAGATGGAGAGGCGTACCGGCCTTCACTTCGCGCCTCCATCCTCGCGTCGTCTGATCTCACTCAACTGCCGAAAGGCGTAGAGGCCGAGGATGGCACCAAGCAGGCCCACTCCGAGGCACAGTCCCCTGATCGTCCCGGAGACGTCAGCGAACAGGGCACCGACCAGGAGGGCAGAGGACACCAGAGTGACCGTGATGGCCCCCACGCGCCGACCGGCGGTGTTTCCGGTGTCCATCCAGTGCTTCCGGCCACTCATCCAGGCCCCTCATGTCAGGTCACGTATCCGGCAATCGGGTCGGCTACTGCAGCGTCCCCAGGCCCGCCGCACCAAGACCAGAGGTCCTGGCACCGCGACCGACGCGCCTGAGCGCAGGAACCGCTCTCTGAGGAGTGGTCCCGCTCGTGAGCCGACGCCCTGACTCCTGCCCGAGCGACACCTCGGTCTCACCCAGTGGCTAAACCGATGATGACCATTGCGACGCCGGCTACGGCCATGACGGCACCGCCAACCCCCTGGACGCGAGCGTTCTGGTCGGCGTGCCCAAAGCGCGGGTGGTCAGGCAGCCGCGAGCCCTTCGGTTCTGCGACTCCTGCTCGGCCAACTTCGCCCCACCCGATCGGCGGGAGGGCACAAGGAACAGCCCAATGGCCAGTGCCACAGCGGCAGCGGCAGCGGCAGCGGCAGCGGCAGCGGCAGCGGCAGCGGCAGCGAGAACCACGATCGGGACCTTACTCAGCAGTAGTCGCCGCAGGGGCCAGCACCGACGTGAGGTCTCCGGGGCCTCCCACGACACGGGGTACGCGAGAGCGGTAAGCAGCCGCCGAGCTGTTCAGCGCCGGCCTCATCCGCACCGAGCCCAGCAGGCCCCGCCGACCGGCGACCCCTGGGGGTTCGGCCGGTGCGCAGTACCGTGGCTCCTCGTGTCCCGGCAGCTGACCCTCGTGCCGGCACCTGTCTCCACCGACCCGGCCGCGGTGCTGGGCACCGTGTGGCCCGCACTGCGCGCCGCCCTCGAGGGCGACTCCCCGCTGGCCGTGCTGCCCGCCGGCGACGGCCCGGCGGCCGTCGCCCGCGAGGTGCTGCGCCCCGACGAGCCACTCGAGCCGGGCACCGACCTGGTCGTGGTGACCTCCGGCTCGACCGGCGGCGGAAAGGGCGTGCTGCTGTCCGCCGCGGCGCTGCGCGCTTCCGCCGCCGCCACGCTGGACCGGCTGGGCGGCCCCGGCAGCTGGCTGCTGGCGCTGCCGGTCTCCGCCGTCGGCGGACTGCAGGTGCTGGTGCGCAGCGCACTGGCCGGCCGGGAGCCGGTGGTGCTGGGCCGCGGGGAGCCGCTGGCCGTCGCCGCTGCCCGGCTGCCGGCCGGGGACCGCCGGTACACCTCCCTGGTGCCCACCCAGCTGCGCCGGTACCTGGCCGAGGAGCCGGACGCGCTGACGTCCTTCGACGCCGTGCTGGTCGGCGGTGCGGCCACCGACGCCGCGCTGCTGGCCGAAGCTCGGGCAGCGGGGGTGCGCGTGCGCACGACCTACGGGATGAGCGAGACCGCCGGCGGCTGCGTCTACGACGGGGTGCCGCTGGACGGCGTCTCGGTGCGGGTGGCCGACGGGATCGAGCTGGCCGGGCCGGTGCTGGCGCACGGGTACCGGCGCGACCCGGCAGCCACCGCCGCGGCCTTCCACGACGGCTGGTTCCGCACCCGGGACGCCGGAACGCTGTCCGCCGACGGCGTGCTGACCGTGCACGGCCGGCTGGACGACGTCGTGATCAGCGGCGGCGTGAACGTGTCACCCCAGGCGGTCGAGGCGGCGCTGCGTGAGCACCCGTCGGTCGCCGACGCCGTCGTCACCGGCCTGACCGACCCGGAGTGGGGCCAGCGGGTGGTCGCCGCCGTCGTTCCGGCCCCCGGCGCCGCGCCCGAGCTCGCGCAGCTGCGGCCCTGGGTGGCCGACCGGCTCGGCGCCGCCGCCGCGCCCAAGGACCTGCACCTGATCGACGCCGTCCCGACCCTGCACACCGGCAAGCCCGACCGCCGTGGTGTCGCACGCACGCTGAGAGGAACCGACTGATGGCGACCCCCGCCCAGTGGCTGGCGGGCGCCCGCCCCCGCACCCTGCCCGCCGCCCTCGCGCCGGTGTTCGTCGGCAGCGGGGTGGCCGCCGCGCTCGACGGGTTCCGGCTCGCCCCGGCGCTGCTGGCGCTGCTCGTCGCGCTCGCCCTGCAGGTCGCGGTGAACTACGCCAACGACCACTCCGACGGCAAGCGCGGCACCGACGCCGACCGGGTGGGCCCGATGCGGCTGGTCGGCTCCGGCGCCGCGACCGCCCGGCAGGTGCTGGTCGCGGCGATGATCGCCTTCGCCGTCGCCGCGGTGGCCGGCCTGGCGCTGGCCGCGCTGTCCAGCTGGTGGCTGGTCGCCGTCGGTGCGGTGAGCATCCTGGCCGCCTGGACCTACACCGGCGGCCCGATCCCCTACGGCTACCGGGCGCTGGGCGAGGTGTTCGTCTTCGTCTTCTTCGGCCTGGTCGCCGTCGTCGGGACGACGTTCGCCCAGACCGAGTCGCTGGACGGGCTGGCGTTCGCGGCCGCCGTGCCGATCGGGCTGTGCTCGGTGGCGCTGCTGGTGGTCAACAACCTGCGCGACGTGCACGGCGACGCCGCCGTCGGCAAGCGCACCCTGGCGGTGCTGCTCGGCGAGGGCCGCACCCGGCTGTTCTTCACCGGGCTGCTGGTCGTCGTCTTCGCCGCGATCGCGCTCATCGGCCTGGCCCGGCCGTGGGCACTGCTGGCCCTTCTCGCCGCACCGCTGGCCGTGCCGCCGGTGCGCACCGTGCTCACCGGCGGCCGCGGCCCCGCGCTGATCGGCGCGCTGCAGGGCACCGGCCGGCTCACCCTCGCCGTGGGCGTGCTGCTGGCCGTCGGCCTCGCCCTCAGCTGAGGATCAGGACGCGGCGGCGTCGTCGCCGCGGAGCTCCGCGCGGAGCTGCTGCTTGCGGATGCTGCGCGCGGCGATCGCTTCGGTGAGCCGGTCGCGCATCGGCCGCAGCGCCAGGTAGGCCACCGGCATGCCCAGCAGCAGACCGAACAGCAGCGCCGGGAAACCCGGCAGGCCGAGCACCCAGATCAGCGCCACCAGCGCGGCGACGATCGCCAGCCGGGCGAAGGTGTAGGCCAGCAGCCAGGGCACCAGCGGCGGCGGCTCCGCCGGCCCGCCGGTCGGCCCCACCGGGTTCACCGGTGCCTGCGCGTCGTCAGCCACGACGTCCCTCCCCTTGGTCGCAGCGGGGGTGACCCGCTGCCCGACGTTCCTGTCGTCAGCCACGGCGACCCTCCCACTTGGTGGAGAGGACGACCGTCGTCCGCGTGCGGGCGACGCCGCGGATCCGGTTGATGGCACTGATGGTGTCCTCCAGCGCCGGGATGTCGGGCACCCGCACCTTGAGCACGTAGCCCTCGCTCCCGGCCACCCGCCAGCAGTCCTCCACCGGGGGCAGCGCGGCCAGCGCCTCCTCCAGGCCGACGTCGTCGACCTGGTCGCTCTCGATCACGCCGACCAGCGCGGTCACCCCCAGGCCCACCGCCGCGGGGTCGACCACCGCGCGGTAGCCGGTGATCACCCCGGCGGCCTCCAGCTTGCCCACGCGCTCGTGCACCGAGGGCGCCGACAGCCCCACCTGCCGGGCGAGTTCGGCGTAGCTGGCCCGCCCGTTCGCCCCCAGCAGCGCGATCAGCTGCTCGTCCACCGCGTCGATGACGCCCCTCCGGTCCTGCCGTGGTCGCACCCGGCGCCTGAGGAGCCGCTGTGCCCGGTCTGTGGACCCGCACCCTGGGGCGCGAGATCACCGGGTACCAGTATCGGCGCGGTCGTACATTGGGTGCTGACGAGGGGGGTGGACCGATGGTCTTCCTGGTGATGCTGGTGATCGCTGCCGTGGTGGTCGTGCTCGTGATGCGGGCTGCCGCGGCCCAGAGCGGGGGCGCCGGCGGCTCGGGTGGGATCGGCCGGCCCGGTGCCGGGCCCCGGCCGCCCCGGCCACCCCGGGCGCAGCGCCCGACCCGGCCGGTGGCGCCCGACGACGACCCGGAGTTCCTCCGGGAGCTCGAGCGACGGGCCCGACGGGACGACGGCAGCCTGAGCTGACCCGGCGCCCCTCCTGACGACGCGAGCCGTCGGCCTCCGGGTGGTGGCCGACGGCTCGCGTCGTCGTCGGGGGTGCGCTACGCGGCGGTGCGGGAGCCGCCGAACAGCCGGCGCCAGCCGGCCCGCCGGGGGGTGGCCAGCTCGTCCGACCCGGGCGCCTCCGCCCGGTCGGTGCCCGTGTCCAGGTCGCCGGGCCAGCCCAGACCCGTGCCGTCGGCCGGGTCGCCCGGCCAGCCGAGGCCGCCCTGGCCGGCGGCGTGCCGGGGACCCGACGCCTCCGGCCGCTGCTCCAACGCCGCTGCGACGAGCGGGTGCACCGACGCGCCCTCAGCTGCCACGTGCCTACCCACAGTGAACTCCACCGGGTTCAGTCATGACCCGAGGATGGCACGTCCCGCGGGCAGGCCGCGAGCCACCGTCGTTCCGCTCGGGCTGGTTTCACCCGATCGTGACGCTGGGTGACCGGAAGGTCAGCTGACCCCGCCGTAGCTGTGCAGCCCGGTGGAGACCAGGTTGACGAACAGCAAGTTGAAGATCATGACGGCCAGGCCCACGATGTTGATCCACGCAGCCGGCCGGCCGCGCCAGCCGGACGTGGTCCGGGCGTGCAGGTAGGCGGCGTAGACCACCCAGGCGATGAACGCCCAGGTCTCCTTCGGGTCCCAGCCCCAGAAGCGGCCCCAGGCGCTCTCCGCCCAGATCGCCCCGGCGATGACCGCGAAGGTCCAGATCGGGAAGCCGAAGACGGCGGTGCGGTGCGCGGTGCGGTCCAGAGCGGCGGCCGAGGGCAGCCGGTCGAGCAGGGACGGCGCCAGCTCCTCCCCCGCCGCGGCCCGGGACTCCCGGCGGCTGCGGACCAGGTAGAGGATGCTGGCGATCCCGCTGACGAAGAAGATGCCGAAGCCCAGCGTCGCGGTGCTCACGTGCACCGCCAGCCAGCTGGACCGCAGCGCGGCCACCAGCGGGCCGGTCTCCACGTAGAGGAACAGCCCGATCAGCACCAGCGAGAGGACGACCGGCCCCAGCACGAAGGCACCGATGTGCCGCAGGGCGGGCGTCCGCACCGCCATCACCGCGTAGGCGACCACCGCCACGAGCACCACCGCGGTGGAGAACTCGTACATGTTGCCCCAGGGCAGCCGGTCGGCCGCCATGCCTCGGGTGACCAGCACGCCGGTGTGCGTGAGCGCACCGATGACGGTGAGCACCATCGCCACCATGCCCAGGCGGCGGGCCCGGCCCGGCTCCGGCGCCGCTCCCGGGCCGGTGGTCCCGTCGACCGGCGTGGCCGGGGCGTTGCCGGCCGCGACCAGCTCGCGGGCCCGCGCGGGCCGGCCGAAGGCCAGCTCGGCGCAGAACGCCACCATGGCGAGGGAGTACAGCCCCACCGCGATGGAGAAGAGCGTGTCGGACAACGCGGCGAGCGACTCGTCGATCACGACGGCGGGGCCTCTCTCTCGGAGAACGGGGGCGGTGCCGGGGCGGCCGCGGCCAGCGCGCGCCTGACGTCGTCGGTCAGCTCGGCGAACCGGGGGCCGGTGTCGGCGCTGCCCCGGGTCAGCGAGCCGATCGACAGCACCGTACCCCCGCCGTCGGCACCCGGGCCGACCCGGGCGAAGACCCGCTCACGGCGCACCAGGAGCATGCCGAGCAGGCCGACCAGCACGGCGATCGCGGCAGCGAGCACCCAGATCTGGCCGGGGTCGTGCGACAGCTGGAGCGCGGCGAACTGCCGGTAGCTGCTGAAGGTCACCACGGTGCCGTCGGGCAGCGTCGTCGACTCCCCCACCGCCAGGTTGGCCCGGCCGACCTCGGTGAGCCGCTCCTGGTCGATCAGCCGCTGGTCGATCGTGTACACCGACTGCGGCAGGCCGGAGTCCAGCCCCAGGTAGCCCTTCCAGACGAAGATCGCGACCTGCGGGTCCAGCGGCCGCGGGTCGACCGAGGAGAGGATCCCGCCCTGGACCACGCCGGTCGGGGCGAACAGCCCCTGGATCGCGTACTGCTCCTCGATCCCCGCCCCGAGGTCGGGGAGCTTGACCGCGCCCTCGCTGTCCATCGTGGACTGCCTGGCGGGGAGGAACGGCGCGCAGACGTCGGTGATCGGCTCGGCCCCGGGCACCGTCACGGAGAAGCACGGGCTGTACCCGTGCCCGGTGACGTAGACCCGGTCGCCGCCGGTGCGCAGCGGGTCGTTGACCCCGATCGTCGTCTCCTGGTCGGCGCCGCCGCCGGCCGGGCCGTAGCGGATGTCCGCGGTGTAGGAGGCGGCGGTCCGGTCCTCCTCGTAGGTGGCCTGGAAGTCGTCCAGGTCGACGCAGAGGTCGGACATCGCACCGTTGTCGACCAGCGGGCCGGCGGAGTAGGTGTCGTACTGCTGGAAGGTGTTGCAGAAGCCGGAACCCTCGGTGACCAGGATGCTGCCCTCGTAGCCCCAGAGCTTCCCGCCGGCCAGGCCGAGCAGCAGCGCCAGCAGCGAGAGGTGGAACAGCACGTTGCCGGTCTCGCGCAGGTAGCCCTTCTCCGCCGACAGCTCCGGGCCCGACCTGCCCTCACGGCGGACCACCCGGAAGCGGCGGACCCGCAGCTCCTCCTCCACCACGTCCAGCGCCGCCGGCCCGGCGAGCGGGGTGGTCAACGCGGCGGACTCCGGCAGCCGGTGCAGGTGCCGCGGCGCCGACGGCGGCGGGGTGAACAGCGCGCGCCCGTGCTCGACCGCCCGGGGCAGCACGCAGCCGATCAGCGAGATGAACAGCAGCAGGTAGATCGCGGCGAACCACGGCGAGCTGAAGACGTCGAACAGGTAGAGCCGGTCCAGCCACGGCGCGAGCGTCTCGTGGTCGGCGAAGTACTGCCGGACGTTGGTCTGCGACAGCGACCGCTGCGGCAGCAGCGAGCCGGGGATCGCGGCCAGCGCCAGCAGGAACAGCAGGATCAGCGCGGTGCGCATCGCGGTGAGCTGGCGCCACCAGCGCAGCAGCCGGTTGGCCAGCCGGCGACCGGCCGACGGGCGGGACGGCGGGGTGGGAGCTGCGGCGGCTCGCGGCGGCGCGGTGATCGTCACAGCGGCGCGCCCTCGGCCAGGCCGGTGGCGGCGAGCCAGCCCTGCAGCCAGCGCATCATCTCGGTCCACGCGCCGGTGACCAGCAGCAGCCCGACCAGCACCAGGACGGCACCGCCGACGCGGGTGACCCCGCGGGCGTGGCGCTTGAGGAAGGACATCGCGCCGACCGCCCAGCGGGCGCCGAGCGCGACCAGCACGAAGGGCACACCCAGCCCCAGGCAGTACGCCAGGCTGAGGAAGGCGCCCCGGCCCGCGGTGGCCTGGTCGACGGCCAGGGAGAAGACGGCGGTCAGCGTGGGGCCCAGGCAGGGTGTCCAGCCCAGGCCGAAGACGACGCCGAGCAGCGGTGCCCCGGCCAGCCCGGTGGCCGGACGCACGGACAGCCGGGAGGTGCGCTGCAGCAGCGGGAGCCAGCCCAGGAAACCGAGCCCCACCAGGATGGTGACCACGCCCATCACCCGGGTGATGACGTCGTTGTACTGCAGCAGGGCCCGGCCCAGCCCGCCGAAGGCCGAGCCGGCGGCCACGAACACGACCGTGAAGCCGAGCACGAACAGCAGCGCACCCAGGACCATCCGCCCACGGGGTGCCCGCTCGTCGACCGCGGTGCGCGCGATGGTCGCGGTGCCGCCACCGCTCGTCGGTGCGGCCGCGGTGCCGCCATCGCTCGTCGGAGCGGGGGCGGGGGCGGGGGCGCTCGTGCGGCCGCCGGTGCCGACCAGCCCGGTGACGTAGGAGAGGTAGCCGGGGACCAGCGGCAGCACGCAGGGCGAGGCGAAGCTGATCAGCCCGGCCAGCGCGGACACCAGCGCAGCCACCAGCAGCGGGCCGTCGGCGACCAGCTCCTTGACCGCGTCGACCACCTCAGGCCTCCCCGGTGAGCTGCGCCAGCACCGCGCGCAGGTCGTCCTGGCGCACCTCACCGGTGTACACCGCCGCGACCCGGCCGTCGCGGTCGAGCACGATCGTCGAGGGGATCGCCGCCGCCGGGTAGTCGCGGAAGGCCAGCGCCACCTCACCGCGCGGGTCGAACAGGGAGGGGAAGGTGATGCCCTTGCTCTCCAGGAACCGGGTGGCCAGCTGCTCGGTGTCCTTGACGTTCAGCCCGAGGAACTGCACGCCGTCGTCGGCGACCTCGGTGTAGACCTCCTGGAACTGCGGGGTCTCCACCCGGCAGGGCGCGCACCAGGAGCCCCAGAAGTTGAGCACGGCGACGTCCCCGGCCAGCTCGCCGGAGTTCCACTTCCTGCCGTCGAGCAGCGTGCCGGAGAACTCCGGCGCGCCCTTCCGCTCGCCCTCCGGGATGACCTCGCCCTCCGGGGTGCTCTCGACGAACCGGAACTCCCCGCCGTTCGCCACGTCCACGGCGTCGGGGCCGGTGCTGCACCCCGCGAGGAGCGCACCGCCCAGCGCGAGCGCTGCGGCCAGGGTCCTACGCACCGGGCACCGCGTCGGGGTCGGTCGCGCCGGCGGGCTCGGCGTAGGAGATGCCGACCAGCCGGTCGCCGGAGTAGGTGAAGGAGGTGACGCTGGCCAGGCCGCACTCCCGCTTCCGCGGGTCGTGCAGGTAGCGGCGCCCCTCCAGGTGCAGCCGCAGCGTCCAGATCGGCAGCTGGTGGCTGACGCAGACCGCGGCGTGCCCCCGGGCGGCGTCGCGGGCGGTGGCGACGGCGCCGAGCATCCGGGCGGCGATCTCCCGGTACGGCTCGCCCCACGACGGCGTCCACGGGTTGCGCAGCCGCCACCAGTTGCCCGGGTGCTTGAGCGCGCCGTCGCCGACGCCGAAGGCCTTGCCCTCGAAGGAGTTACCGGCCTCGATCAGCCGCTCGTCGGTCGCGATCTCCAGCCCCAGCGCGTCGCTGATCGGCTGCGCGGTCTGCTGCGCGCGCTCCAGCGGGCTGGCCACCAGGTGGGTCACGCCCTTGTCGGCGAACCAGGCGGCCGCGGTGCGGGCCATGCCCTCACCGGCTGCGGACAGCCGGTAGCCGGGCAGCCGCCCGTAGAGCACGCCGGTGGGGTTGTGCACCTCACCGTGCCGCATCACGTGGACGACGGTGGTCTCGCCAGAATGGCCATTCTGGCGGGCGGTCGGGTCGCTCACGGCTGCAGCTCCTGGGCGTCGGTCGAGACCGTCGACGGTGCGGGGCCCCCGGCGGCGGCCGCGGCGGCCGAGGCGGCGGCGGGCAGAGCGGCGAGCACGTGCTCGACGGCCTCGTCGTCCAGGGCGGCGCTGACGAACCAGGCCTCGAACGCCGACGGCGGCAGGTAGACGCCACGGGCGAGCATGGCGTGGAAGAAGGCGGTGTGCGCCGCGACGTCCTGGGTGCGGGCGTCGGCGTAGTCGCGCACCTGCCGCTCGTCCGGGACGAAGAACACCGAGAACATCGACCCGGCCTGCTGCACCCGGTGCGGCACACCGGCAGCGAACAGTGCGGCGCTGGCCGCGCCGCGCAGCGTGGCGGCGACCTCGTCGCAGTGCGCGTAGACCTCGTCGGTGCACAGCCGCAGCGTGGTGAGCCCGGCGGCGACGGCGACCGGGTTCCCGGCCAGCGTGCCCGCCTGGTAGACCGGCCCGGCCGGGGCGAGCTGCTCCATCACCTCGGCGCGACCGCCGAACGCCGCGGCGGGCATACCGCCACCCATCACCTTGCCGAAGGTGAACAGGTCGGCGTCGACCGGGTCCAGGCCGTACCAGCCGGAGCGGGACACCCGGAACCCGGTCATCACCTCGTCGACCAGCAGCAGCGCGCCGTGCTCGGCGGTGATCCGCCGCAGCTGGGCGTTGAAGCCGTCCAGCGGTGGGACGACGCCCATGTTGCCCGGCGCGGCCTCGGTGACGACGACGGCGATCTCGTGGCCGCGCTCGGCGAAGACCGCCTCGACCGCGGCGACGTCGTTGTAGGGGAGCACGATCGTGTCCGCGGCGGCCCCCGTGGTCACCCCGGGGGTGTCCGGCAGGCCCAGGGTGGCGACGCCGGAGCCGGCGGAGGCCAGCAGCGCGTCGACGTGGCCGTGGTAGCAGCCGGCGAACTTGACCACCAGCGGCCGGCCGGTGAACCCGCGGGCCAGCCGGAGGGCCGACAGGACGGCCTCGGTGCCGGAGTTGACCAGCCGCACCCGCTCGACCGGGGCGACCCGGCCGGCGATCTCCTCGGCCAGCTCCGCCTCGCCGGCGGTGGGCGTGCCGAAGGTGAAGCCGTTGCGGGCCGCGGCCGTGACGGCGGCGACCACCTCGGGGTGGGCGTGGCCCAGGATCATCGGCCCCCAGGAGGCCACCAGGTCGACGTAGCGGCGGCCGTCGGCGTCGGTCAGCCACGGGCCGGACGCCGACGCCATGAACCGGGGGGTGCCACCGACGGCGCGGAAGGCGCGCACCGGGGAGTTGACCCCGCCCGGCGTCACCTGCCGGGCCCGGTCGAACAACTGCGCCGACGCCGGCGCCTCGTACGGGTAGGGCTCGGTCACGGCTCCACTCTCCCAGGTGGATCTGTGCGACCGCCGCCGCCGGGGTGCCCGGCCAGGATGGCGGCGGTCACAGCCTGCGGGGCGCGGGTGGGCACCAGCACGGTGCCGCCGTCGTTCCGCCGCAGCGGCAGCCCGGTGCGGCCCCGGGGCAGCGACCAGCCGCCGCCGAGGACGGGGGCGCCGGCGTCCACCCCCGCCGCGCCGGCCTGCACCGCGCGCAGGTGGGCGGCGTCGACGTCGGCCAGCGGGATCCGCTCCCGGCCGACGCTCAGCGCGGCGTACGCGCCGCGGCCGCCGACCCGCACCGTCCAGGCCCGGCGCGCCGACAGCGTGCCGGCGGCCAGGACGCCCAGCACGAGCCCGGCGACGACGGCGACCACCCCGGCCGACAGGCCGGGCACCACCGCGGCGAGCACGAGCAGTGCGGCCAGCCCGGCGGCGGCCAGCCAGAACGGGCGCCACGAGCCCCCGGGCTCGACGTAGGTCGGGTCGTCCGGGGGCTCGGGGTCGGTCATCTCGCGGCGCTGCTCAGCGCAGCCAGCGGGCGGCCTCGACCGCCCAGTAGGTGAGCACCGAGCCCGCACCGGCCCGGCGGATGGCGGTCAGCGTCTCCAGGATCGCCCGCTGCCGGTCGACCCAGCCGTTGGCCGCGGCCGCCTCGAGCATCGCGTACTCGCCGCTGACCTGGTAGGCGCTCACCGGGACGTCGACGGCGTCGGCGACCCGGGCCACGGTGTCCAGGTAGGGCAGCGCCGGCTTGACCATGACGGCGTCCGCGCCCTCGGCGAGGTCCTGCGCGACCTCCCGCAGCGCCTCGTCGGCGTTCGGCGGGTCCATCTGGTAGGTCGACCGGTCGCCGAACTGCGGAGCGCCCTCGGCGGCCTCGCGGAACGGGCCGTAGAAGCCGGAGGCGTACTTCGCGGCGTAGGCGAGGATCGGCGTCTCGGTGTACGCGGCGCTGTCCAGCCCCGCCCGGATCGCCGCGACCTGGCCGTCCATCATCCCGCTGGGGGCGATGACGTGCGCACCGGCCTGCGCCTGCGCGATCGCGACCGCGGCGTACCGGTCCAGCGTCGGGTCGTTGTCGACGACGCCCGCGGGAGTGACCACGCCGCAGTGGCCGTGGTCGGTGTACTCGCACAGGCACAGGTCGGCCATCAGCACCAGCTCGTCGCCCAGGTCGGCACGCAGCTGCTGCAACGCCGCGTTGACCACGCCGTCGGCGGCATCGGCCTGCGAACCCACCGGGTCCTTGTCGGCCGGGATGCCGAAGAGCATCAGGCCGCTGATCCCGGCCTCGGCCGCCTCGGCCGCCGCCTTCCGCAGCGAGTCCTGGGTGTGCTGGACGACGCCCGGCATGGAGCTGATCGGCTGCGGCTCGGCGATGCCCTCCTTCACGAAGACCGGCAGCACCAGGTCGGCCGGGGCCAGCCGGGTCTGCGCCGTCCACCGGCGCATCGCCGGGGTGGAGCGCAGCCGGCGGCCCCGGGCGAACCCGGGGTTGGCCCCGCCGGTCACTTCTCGCCTTCTGCCTCGGCCCGGCGGGCCTGCGCGAACTCGGCGAGCGCGTCGACCAGCGGGCCGACCGCGGCGGTCTCCGGCTGCACGTCGACCCGCAGGCCGAACTCGGTGGCGCTGGCGGCGGTCGCCGGGCCGATCACCGCGACGACCGTCTTGGCGTGCGGCTTGCCGGCGATGCCGACCAGGTTGCGCACCGTGCTCGAGGAGGTGAAGCAGACCGCGTCGAAGCCGCCGCCCTTGATCGCCTCGCGCACCGCGGCCGCCGGCGGCGCCGCCCGGACGGTGCGGTAGGCGGTGACGTCGTCGATCTCCCAACCGCGCTCCTGCAGCCCGGCGGCGAGGGTCTCGGTGGCGATGTCGGCGCGGGGCAGCAGCACCCGGTCGATCGGGTCGAAGACGTCGTCGTAGGGCGGGAAGTCGGCCAGCAGGCCCTCGCTGGACTGGTCACCCGTGGGCACCAGCTCCGGCACGATCCCGAAGTCGCGGACCGCCTGGGCGGTCTGCTCGCCGACGCAGGCGACCTTGACCCCGGCGAAGGCGCGGGCGTCCAGGCCCAGCTCGACGAACTTCTCCCGCACCGCGCGGACGGCGTTGGTGGAGGTGAAGACGATCCAGCCGTACCGGCCGGTGACCAGGCCCTTGACCGCCCGGTCCATCTGCGCGGGGCTGCGCGGCGGCTCGACGGCGATCGTCGGCACCTCGACCGGGACGGCGCCGTAGGCACGCAGCCGGTCGCTCATCTCCCCCGCCTGCTCCTTGGTGCGCGGCACCAGCACCCGCCAGCCGAACAGCGGGCGGCTTTCCCACCAGGACAGCTTGCCGCGCTTGTCGACGGCGGCACCGACGGTCACCACGACCGCGCCGGTGAGGGTGTCGAGCCCGGCGGACTTCTCCGCCACCGCCGCCAGCTTGCCGGCGACGCTCTTCTGCGCGGTGCTGCTGCCCCCGGTGGTCACCAGGACCGGGGTGGAGCCGGGGAGCCCGCCCTCGACCAGGCCGGCGGCCAGCGTGGGCAACTGCTCGGCGGACGCCTGGAGCACCAGCGTGGCGCCGGTGCCCGAGGCGGCGGCGGCCAGCGCGGTGAGGTCGGCCGGGGCGTCCGCGCCCGGGCGCACGTCGGCGGTCACCGAGGTGCCGCCCAGCGGGACGCCGGCGTAGCCCGGCACCGCGGTGCTCACCGCGACGCCGGGGACGACGTCGAACGGGATGCTGGTCCGGGTGACCGCGAGCGCCTCCTTGACCACGGCGTCGCTGGTGAACGGGTCGCCGGCGACGAGCCGGACCACCACGTTGCCGTTCTTGGCCGCGGCGACGGCGCCCTTGGCGACGTCGGCCGGCTCACCGCTGACCGGGGTCAGCTCGAGGTCCGGGTGCGCCTCGCGCACGGCCTCGGTGACCGCGGCCGAGACGTCCGGGTCGACCAGCACCGTGTCGGCGCCGGCGATCGCTGCGCTCGCCCGGGCGGTCAGCAGCTCCGGGTCGCCGGGGCCGGCACCGACGAACACCACGGTGCCCTTACTGCTGCCGTTCTGCTTGCGTGAGCGCGTCATCGCGTGCTCCTGTTCCTGCCCCCGGAGGGGGTCGCTGCGGGTGGTACGGGGTCGTGGGGGCGGGCGGGCACCCGCCCGGGACGGCGCGTCACCGGGGTGCCGCCATCAGCGCGGCGGCGCCGCGGTCGAGCAGCTCGGCGGCCAGCTGCCGGCCCAGCGCCTCGGCCTCGACGGCCGGGCCGGTGAGCGAGCCGCGGACGCCGTCGCTGCCGTCGATCGCGGTGACCGAGGCGCGCAGGTAGAGCTCGGCGGCGCCGTCCTCGTCCTCGGCCAGCTCGGCGGAGGCGGCCACCGGGGCGCTGCACCCGGCCTCCAGCGCGGCCAGCACGGCGCGCTCGGCGGCGACGCAGGCCCGCGTGGCCGGGTGCTCCAGCACGGCGAGCAGCTCGCGCACCCGGGTGTCCTCCGTGCGGCACTCGACGGCGAGCGCGCCCTGGGCCGGCGCGGGCAGCACCTGGAGCGGGTCGAGCACCTCGGTGACCGCGGCGAGCCGGTCGATCCGGGCCAGCCCGGCGCGGGCCAGCACGACGGCGTCCAGGTCGGCGTCCGGCCCCAGCGCCCGCGCCATCCGGGTGTCGACGTTGCCGCGGATCGGCACGACGTCCAGGCCGAGGCCGAGCGCGCGCAGCTGCGCCATCCGGCGCGGGGCTCCGGTGCCCACGCGGGCACCCGGGGGCAGCTCGCCCAGGGTGAGCCCGTCGCGGGCGACGAGCGCGTCGCGCGCGTCCTCCCGCGGGGGGACGGCGGCCAGCGTGAGCCCCGGGGCGGGCGCGGTCGGGAGGTCCTTGTAGCTGTGCACCGCGACGTCGACCTCACCGCGCAGCAGGGCCTCGCGCAGCGCGGCGACGAAGACGCCGGTGCCGCCGAGCTGGCTGATCGCCTCGGTGGACCGGTCGCCGTAGGTGCTCACGTGCACCAGCTCGACCGGCACGCCGGTGGCCGCGGTCAGCGCGTCGGCGACGTGGGAGGACTGGGTGAGCGCCAGCTGGCTGGCGCGGGTACCCAGCCGCAGCGGCAGGGCGGCGGTCACGGGGCACCCCCGGTGCGCCGGTCGAGGGCGGCAGAGCCGCCGGCGCGCCCGTCGCGGGCGGCCTCGATCCGCGGGTCCAGGGCCGACAGCGGGGTACCGGCGGGCAGCTGCGGGTCGACGGTGACCGCGTCGGAGAGGGTGGCCCGGTCGCCGTCGGTGGCGCCGGAAAGGCCCAGGCCGAACAGCGCGCGCAGCGCGTCGGCGTAGTCGGTGCCGCCCGGGGCGCTGGCCAGCTCCTTCACCCGCACGGTCGGCTCGTGCAGCAGCTTGTCGACGACGCGGCGCACGGTGCGGGCGATCTCGCTGCGGGCCTTGGCGTCGAGGTCGGGCAACCGGGTGGACAGCCGCAGCAGCTCGGCGTCGACGACCTCCGCGGCCTGGCTGCGCAGCGCGGAGACGGTGGGGGCGACCGCGGCGGCCTGCCGCTCGGCGCGCAG
The DNA here is from genome assembly GCF_054050755.1 of Modestobacter sp. SYSU DS0511. NCBI lineage: Bacteria > Bacillati > Actinomycetota > Actinomycetes > Geodermatophilales > Geodermatophilaceae > Modestobacter > Modestobacter sp. SYSU DS0511. The sequence goes on along the minus strand of NZ_JBJGZY010000011.1, from coordinate 43,005 downwards.
CAGCGAGGTCTCCAGCTCGACCAGCGCGTGCGCGGCGGCGATGTCGTCGGCGGCGACCGAACCGGCCACAGGCTGCCCCGGGTGGGCGGCCCGCTCGCCCTGCAACATCGCCAGGTCGACGACGTGCACGCCGGGCAGGCCGGCGACCGCCGCCTCGACGTCGCGGGGCAGGGCGAGGTCGACGACGACCATGCGCCGGCCGCCGCGGCCGGCCATCGCGGTGGCGACCAGCTCCTCGCCGATCACCGTGCCGGTGGCGCCGGTGCAGGTGACCAGCACGTCGGCGGCGGCCAGCTCCTCGGGGAGCCGGTCCAGGTCGGCCTGCCGGCCGCCGACGGACTCCGCCAGTCTCGCGGCGCTGGCCGGGGTGCGGCTGCTGACGGTGACCGCGGCGCCGCGGCGGGCCAGCGTGGTGGCCGCCAGCGCCCCCATGGAGCCGGCGCCGACCACGAGCACGGGCCGGCCGGCGAGGTCACCGAGGACGTCGGTGACGCGGTCCAGGGCGACCGAGACCAGCGACGCACCGGCCTTGTCGATGCCGGTCTCGGCGTGCACCCGCTTGCCGACCCGCAGCGCGCGCTGGGCGATCGGGTGCAGCTCGCGCCCGACGGTGCCCTCCTCCTGCGCCAGGGCGTAGGCGGCGCGCAGCTGCCCGAGCACCTGGGTCTCCCCGACGACCATCGAGTCCAGACCGGCGGCGACGGTGCACAGGTGGCCGATCGCCTGGTCCTCGTAGTAGACGGTGACGTAGGGCGAGAGCTCCTCGACCGTGGCGCCGGCGTGCCGGGCGAGCACCCGGCTGACGTCGGTGACGCCGCCGTGGAAGCGGTCGACCTCGGCGAAGACCTCGATCCGGTTGCAGGTGGCCAGGACCATCGCCTCGCTGACGTGGTCGCTGTCGACCAGCTCGTGCAGCGCCTTGACCGTGTCGTCGCCGCTCATGCTGACCTGCTCGAGCAGGGCGACCGGAGCGGTCTGGTGGCTGATGCCGACGGCGAGCAGGCTCATCGCGCACCCCCTGCGCCGGAAGAGGAGCTCAGCGCGCTCCCCGCGGTGTGCAGCTCGGCCGCCGGCGAGGGGACGCCGGCGCGCTGCTGGTCCCCGTCCCTCTGCTGCTGATCGAGGAAGGCCAGCACCTGGAGTTCGACGGACAGGTCGACCTTGCGGACGTCGACCCCCGCGGGCACGGACAACGCCACCGGCGCGAAGTTCAAGATGCTCCTCACCCCGGCCGCGACGAGCCGGTCGCAGACCGACTGCGCCACCTCGGCCGGTGTCGTGATGACCCCGATCGTGGCGGCGGTGGCTCGCACCACCGCCTCGAGCTCCTCCACCGGGCGGACCGTGCACCCGCCCACCCGGGTTCCCACCGTGGCGGGGTCGCTGTCCAGCAGGCCGACGAAGGTGAAGCCGCGGCTGGCGAAGCCGGTGTAGTCGGCCAGCGCGGAGCCCAGGCGGCCGAGCCCGACCAGCACGCACGGTCGGGACCGCTCGCCGCCCAGGGCCTCGGACAGCCGCGCGCGCAGCCCGGCCACCGAGTAGCCCACCCCGCGCACACCGCACGGCCCCAGGTGCGACAGGTCCTTGCGGAGCCCGGCGGGGTTGACCCCGGCGGCGGAGGCCAGCTCGCCGGAGGAGACGTGGCTGCGACCGTCGTCGGCGAGACCGGCCAGCACCCGCAGGTACACGGCCAGCCGGGCGACGGTGGCCTCCGGGATGTTCCGGGGCCGCGACTGGGTCACGGGCAGACTCTCCAGCGATCCGAACACGCCCCGGCCGGGGCCGGACGTTCGGGGGACTCAGGGCAAGGGAACTCGACGGACCTGGGCACGTCAGCGCCCGGCCATCTCACGGTAACCGCTTGTGAAGGCCTGAACAAAGTCGCCGACCCCGTCCGCGCAGGTCACCGGCCCCCGCTGTGTCGGATGCCACGCCGCGCGCCACCCGGTCGGGTGCGACCGGTGCCTCAGCCGGTGCCTCAGCCGGCGCCTCAGCCGACGCCGAGGTCACGCCGCAGGCGCGGGACGTCGACGGTGAAGTAGCTGTGCTCGTGGCCGTCGAGCAGCACCACCGGGACGCGGTCACCGTACTCGGCGCGCAGCTCCTCGTCCGCGTCGACGTCGACCAGCACCGGCGTCAGGCCGGCCTCCCCGCCGATGCGGGTGAGCGTCTCCTCCGCCACGGTGCACAGGTGGCACCCGGCCCGGGTGAGCAGCTGCAGGCGTGGTGCGGGGTCAGTCACCGGTGTCCTCCCAGAGGGCGGCGCGCGCCGCCCGTTCCATCCCCAGCTCGCGGAGCCGGGCCCGGCTGACCTTGCCGGTGAGCGAGTGCGGCAGCTCGGGCACCAGGTGGACCGCCACCGGCACCTTGAACCGGGCCAGCGACGCCGCGGCGTGCGCGCGCAGCTCCGCCTCGTCGATCTCGGCGCCAGGCGCGGCCACCACGACGGCGTGCACCGCCTCGCCGGTGCGCGGGTCGGGCAGCCCGATGACCGCGCTCTGCGCGACCCCGGGATGGGCGTCGAGCACCCGCTCGACCTCGCCCGGGTAGACGTTGAACCCGTTGACGATGACCAGGTCCCGCCGGCGGTCGACCAGGATCAGGTCGCCGTCGGCGTCCCGGTAGGCGATGTCACCGGTGGCGAGCCACCCTCGCGCGTCCGGCCCGTCGGTGCGGTCGGGCCAGTACCCGCTGAACAGGTTGGGCCCGCGGGCGCAGATCTCGCCGGCCTCCTCCGCGTCGTCGTCCCCGTCGTCGGCCGGGTCGTCGTGCCCGTCGTCGCCCGGGTCGTCGCCGGCCGTCGGGCCGCCCGCGGTGTCCCGCAGGCGCAGCTCCACCCCGGGCAGCGGCCCGCCGATGGAGCGCGGCTTGGACCGGCCGGTGACCAGGGTGCTGGCCAGCACCGGGCCGGCCTCGGTCAGCCCGTAGCCCTCCCACACGGTGACCGCGGCCCGCTCGCGCATCGCGGTCAGCACGGCGGCCGGCAGCGGGGCGGACCCGGAGCTGGCCGTGCGGACGGCGGCGAAGCCGCGCCGCAGCACCGCGTCGGAGCCGGCGGCGTCGGCGGCCGCCAGCCAGGCCGCGTACATCGGCGGGGCGGCGGGGACGGCGGTGACCTCCTCCTCGGCCATCAGCCGGAGCGTGGCCAGCGGGTCGAACTCCTCGACCAGCACGGCGCAGGCGGCGGTCGCGGCGACGAGCCCCCAGGCGCCGGTGAAGCCGTAGACGTGGAACAGCGGGAGGACGACCAGCACCCGGTCGCCCGCGCGCACCGGCGGCGGGTCCAGGGCCAGGCACTGCTGCTGGTTCGCCAGCAGTGCGGCGTGCGTGAGCATCGCGCCCTGCGGCCGGCCGGTGGTGCCGCTGGTGTAGACGAGCAGCGCCAGCGCGGCCGGGTCCTCGGGATCGACCGGAGCCGGGCCGTCGTCGTCCGGCGGGCCGGCGTGCACCGGCACCCCGGCGAGCTCCGCCCGGGGGGCCGCGGTCACCAGCAGCCGCGCCCCGGAGTCGGTGAGCAGGTGCGACACCTCGGGGTCGGTGAAGGCGGTGTTGACCGGGACGACGACCAGGCCGGCCCGCAGGGCGCCGGTCACCGCCACCACCCAGTCGACCCCGTTGCGCAGCTGGACCGCCACGCGGTCGTCGGCGGCCAGCCCACGGGTGCGGTAGCCCGCGGCGGCCCGGTCGACGAGCGCGTCGAGCTGCGCCCAGGTCAGCCTGCGCGCACCGTGCACCAGGGCCGGGGACTCCCCGGAGGTCGCGGCCGCGCGGCGCACCAGCGCCGCGAGAGACCCGACCGGCGCGGTCGGCGCCAGCGGGACGCCCTCTTCCGTCACACGGACCTCCCTGGACCCACGGACCGCCCCCGACCAGCGGCGACAGCGCCACCGGGGCACGATGGTGTCATCCCGGTGAGCCGCCCGCAGCGGGTTCCCTCCGCCGGGCGAGCCGGCCGGACCGGGGGTGGAGGAGCTGCACGGCATGACCCGTTCCCACCCCTCCGCGCCGCCGGCTGCCCCCGCCACCGACCGACGCCTCCGACCGGTCCCCCGTCCCCGGCTCGAGCAGCCCCTGGCGACCAGCCCCACGGCCAGCCCGGCGAGCTCCGCGGACGAGGCGGTCCCGGTGCCGGCCCCCGTCGAGGCCGGCGGGGACCCCGGGATCCCCGCCGACCAGGACGCGGTCTGGGAGTTCGTCCGCCGGGCACAGCAGGGCGACGCCGAGGGCTTCGGCCAGCTCTACGACCGGTACGTCGACCTGGTCTACCGGTTCGTGCTGCTCCGGGTCGGCGATCGGGCCACGGCCGAGGACTTCACCAGCGAGACGTTCGTCCGGGCGCTGCGCCGGATCGACTCGCTGACCTTCCAGGGCCGCGACGTGGGCGCCTGGCTGGTCACGATCGCCCGCAACATCGTGCTGGACCACGTGAAGAGCAGCCGCCACCGGCTGGAGGTGACCACCGCGGACGTGCGCGACGCCGACCGGGCGACCGAGAGCCCGGAGGACACGGTGGTGCAGCGGCTCACCAACGCCGAGCTCATCGCCTGCATGCAGCAGCTCTCCGCCGACCAGCGCGAGTGCCTGGAGCTGCGCTTCCTGCAGGACCTCACCGTCGCGGAGACCGCGGCCGCGATGGGCAGGAAGGACGGCGCGGTCAAGGCGCTGCAACACCGCGCGGTGCGCCGGCTCGCCGCGCTGGTGCACCCGGGACTGCGGTGACGGGTGTGATCGCCCGGCCGCGCTGCGTAACGCCGGGCCCGCACCCTCGTTGACCAGAGCGGATCGCCGCGCCAACCGACGACGCGGGACCGGGGCGGTACGCGGAGGACGACGGTGACGGTGCAGCACGACGACGCGACGGGCGCCGCCCGCCGTGCCGCCGGCCCGCCCCGCACCGCCGAGGACCTGGTGCTGGCCCGGCTGGAGGGCCTGGCGGACGAGCACGCCGTCCGGCCGGACCCGGTGTTCCGCGCGGCCACCCGGGCCCGGCTGGTGGCGATGGCCGCCGTCCGGCAACCCTCGCCCCGGCGCCGCGGGCTGCGGCGTCTGCTGGCCGCCGGCACCCCGCCCCGTCGGGGCCGGCTCACCGCCGGGCTCGCCGGCGCCACGCTCACCGTGGCCGCCCTCGGGGGCCTGCTGGCCGCCGCCCAGGGCGCGGCGCCCGGCGACCTGCTGTACGAGGTGAAGCGCGGCGGCGAGGCGACCCAGCTGGTGCTCGCCGGTGACAGCAGTCGCGGCGCGACGCTGCTGGACTTCGCCACCACCCGGCTCGGCGAGCTGACCGAGCTGACCGCCGCCGGCGACGCGTCGCCCGTGCTCGAGACGCTGCGGACCATGGACCGCCAGACCACCGAGGGCACCTCGTGGCTCACCACCCGGGCGGTCGCCGACGGCGACACCGCGGCGCTGCAGGCGCTCGCCACGTGGACCACCGGGCAGCGCACCGGTCTGGACGCGCTGCCCGACGGCCTCCCCGCCGGCGTCGACGAGGCGCTGGCCGGCTCCCGGCGGCTCGTCTCCGCCGTCGCCGACCGCGCCGCGGCGCTCGGCACCGCGCTGGCCTGCGCCGGCGGGCCGGCCGTCACCACCGCCGACGAGCTCGGCCCGCGGCCCACCCCCTGCCCAACCGACGTACCGGCGGCGCAGCGCCCCGCCCCGGGTAGTCCGTCGGCGCCCCCGGCTGCATCGGGAGGAGCGCCGGCGGCCCCGGGTGGGGCCGCGCCGGCGGCGCCGTCCACCTCTCCGGTGACCACCGCGGCACCCGCGGCCGGGGCGGCGACCCCGTCCCCGGCTCCGGCACCCAGGCCCTCGGCCCCCGCACCGGCCACACCGGCCGCGCCGGCCGGGCCTGCTCCCGGTGAGCGGCCGGGGCTGCCGCTGCCCGCCGCACCCGCGTCGCCCAGCACCGCCGCGCCGTCCCGGCCGGGCACGGTCGTCGAGCTGCCCCCGGTCGTCCCGGGCCTCCGGGTCTGCCTGCCGCCGCTGATCTCGGTCAACTGTCGACCTGCCGCCGACTGAGCAGCCCGGCTCGCTAGGGTCGGGTGCCCAGCACAGCCCACACCGGGAGGTGACCGTGGTCAGAATCCCCTTCCGCGGGCGTGCTGCGCGCCTCCCCGGTGGGCTGGCCGACGAGGAGACCCGCGCGCTCGTCGCCGGCACCGCGTCGGCCGCGGCCGCGGAGACCGCGCCGGCACCCGTGCCGCACCCCGACCCGACCGGCGCCGCGTTCTTCGACGTCGACAACACGATGATGATGGGCGCCTCGCTGTTCTGGTTCGCCCGCGGACTGGCCGCCCGCAAGTACTTCACCTCCCGCGACGTGGCCTCCTTCATCTGGCAGCAGGCCAAGTTCCGGATCGCGGGCAGCGAGAGCAGCATCGACATGCACACCGTGCGGGACAACGCGCTCGCCTTCGTCGCGGGCCGGCCGGTCGAGGAGATCAAGCAGGCCAGCGAGGAGATCTACGACGAGCTGATGGCCGACCGCATCTGGTCGGGCACCCGGTTGCTCGCACAGCAGCACCTCGACGCCGGGCAGCGGGTCTGGCTGGTCACCGCCACCCCGGTCGAGCTCGCCTCGATCATCGCCCACCGGCTGGGGCTCACCGGCGCCCTCGGCACGGTCGCGGAGGTGGTCGACGGGCGGTTCACCGGGCGGCTGGTCGGCGAGCTGATGCACGGCGATGCGAAGGCCCAGGCGGTGCGGGTGCTCGCCGAGCGGGAGGGGCTGGACCTGGCCCGCTGCAGCGCCTACAGCGACTCCAGCAACGACCTGCCGATGCTCAGCCTGGTGGGCACCGCGGTCGCGGTGAACCCCGACTCCGAGCTGCGGGCCATCGCCCGGTCCCGCGGCTGGACGATCAAGGACTTCCGCACCGGGCGCAAGGCCGCCAAGATCGGCGTCCCCACGGTCGGCGCCGCAGCCCTGTCGGGGGGCGTGGTCGGCGGGCTGGTCGCGCTGCGCCGCCGCAACCGCTGGCCGTTCTAGCTCCCGGCGAGGGTCAGCCCGCTGGCCGCGCCGTCCTCCCGGAGCGGGTCGACCAGCATCAACCGCAGCAACGTCTGCTCCCAGGCGGTGCGCACGGCGTCGGGTTGCTCGGCGAGGGCGCCGGTGGTGGGCAGGCGGGCGCCGCGCACCTCGCTCACCATCACCTCGAAGGCCAGCCGGAAGAGCAGGTCACCCGCCTGGTCCACCGACAGGCCGGCACCCAGCAGCGGCTCCAGCACCCAGCCCGGGCCGTCCGCGTCGAACTCCGCCACGAACGGTCTTCGTGCCGGCCACCCCGTTCGGATGCACCTCCCGGGGAGTCGTGCCGGTCCCGTCGGTGAGGACGTGCAGCCGCGACACCTGACGGGGAGCCGCGTCACGGCCCGGCTCCCCATCAGGTCGGCCGGGTCACCACCGGCCGGCGCACCGATGCCCGCGGATCACCGGCATCGGGCGCCCTCTCAGCTGAAGACGCTGCGGCGCTGCAGGAGGAGCCGGTAGATGGAGTGCTGGATCGTCTCGCGCACCTGGTCGGTCAGGTTGAACACGATCATCGGGTCGTCGGCGGCCGCCGGCCCGTAGGAGGCGGTCTCGATCGGCTCGCCGAAGGCGATGAACCACTTCGAGGGCAGCGGCACCGCACCGAGGGGGCCGAGCAGCGGAAAGGTCGGGGTGATCGGGAAGTACGGCAGCCCGAGCAGCCGGGCGGCGGTCTTCGCGTTGCCGAGCATGGGGTAGATCTCCTCGGCGCCGACGATCGCGCACGGCACGATCGGCACGCCGGTGCGCAGCGCGGCGCTGACGAACCCGCCCCGGCCGAACCGCTGCAGCGTGTACCGCTCGCTGAACGGCTTGCCCACGCCCTTGAAGCCCTCGGGGAAGACGCCCACCAGTTCCCCCGCCGACAGCAGCCGCTCGGCGTCCTCGTTGCAGGCGAGGGTGACGCCCAGCTTGCGGGCCAGCGACCCGATGAACGGCACCTGGAACACCAGGTCGGCACCGAGCAGACGCAGCCGGCGCCCGGCCGGGTGCTGGTCGCGCAGCGCCACGGTCTCCATCAGCGCGTCGACCGGCACGGTGCCGGAGTGGTTGGCCACCACCAGCGCGCCGCCGGTGTCGGGCACGTTCTCCAGCCCCTGGACCTCCACCCGGAACCAGCGCTCGAACCACGGCCGCAGCAGAGGCAGGAACAGGTGGTCGGTCAGGTCGGGGTCGAAGCCGAACTCGTCGGTGTCGTACTCGCCGGTGAGCCGGCGCCGCAGGAAGTCCAGGCCGCCCACGACCTCCTGGTCCCAGGTGGGCGCGGACGCGGGAGGCGGGGGGACCGGATCGTCGTCCGGGCGCAGCGGGATGACCCGGGCCTCAGGCATCGCGCACCGCCCGCAGGCCGGGCACCGACGGCGCCGGCCGGTGCCGCGGGGTGAGCACGGCGGAGGCGGCGGCCAGGCCACCGGCGAACCGGGTCACCACCGAGCGGGCCCCGCCGGTGACGCCCTCGACCAGTTCCGGGCGGACGACCGGCGGGAGGGTGCGGCCGTAGTCGGCCAGCGCCTCGGCGGTCGAGTAGTGCGGGGTGTACCCGAACTCCTCGCGCAGCACCCGGGTGTCGACGACCCGGCCGAAGTTGAGGAAGCGCATCTGCTCCGGGGACCAGTCGACCAGCCCGGGCCGGCGGGTGAGCCGGCCGAGGGAGCCCATCGCGGCCTCGGGCAGCGGCAGCTGCACCCGGCCCAGCCGGCGGATCGCCTGGGAGAGCAGGACGGTGCCCGAGGCACCGACGTTGACCGTGCCGACGAAGTCCCCGGTGGCCGCCCGGGCCAGCACCGCCACGGCGTCGTCCTCGTGGAGGAGCTGCACGCGGGCGTCGTACCCGAGGGCGGTGGGGATCACCGGCATCCGGAAGAAGCCCGACAGCAGGGAGTCGATGCGCGGGCCGATGAGGTTGGTGAACCGCAGCACGGCCACCCCGACGTCGGGACGACGCCGGGCGAAGGAGCGGACGTAGCCCTCGATGTCCAGGCTGTCCTTGGCGAAGCCCCCACCGGGGACCCGCCGGGCCTGCATCGTCTCGGTGAACACCGCCGGGTCGCGGGGGCTGGCCCCGTAGACCGCGCTGGTCGACTTCAGCACCAGCCGGCGCACCCGGGCCGACCGCTGGCAGGCGGCCAGCAGTTGCATGGAGCCGATGACGTTGAGCTCCTTCATCGACACCCGCCCACCCGCGCCGGCCGGGGTGACGCTGATGTTCATGTGGACCACGGTGTCCACCGCGGCCGACTCGATCACCTTCCCGATCAACGGGTTGCGGATGTCGGCGCGGACGAACTCGGTCCGCCCGAGGCGGCGGAGCACCTCGGGGGCCGGGGGGACGGTGTCCACCCCGATGACCCGGTCGATGCCCGGGTCGGCTGCGAGCTCGGCCGCCAGCGCGCCGCCCAGCCACCGGCTCACGCCGGTGACCAGGACGACCGCAGGCGGCACGAGCGTCAGCTCACTTCTTGTTGCGGCGCTGCACGCGGGTCTTCTTGAGCAGCTTGCGGTGCTTCTTCTTCGCCATCCGCTTGCGGCGCTTCTTGATGACCGAACCCATGTCCTGCTCCCGACGTCGTGGTCACGCGGCGCCGGGGGCGGTGACCGGGTGGCCACGCGGTTCCTGATCCGGGCACCGTGCGAGGTGTTCAGCTCCAGCGCGGGCCACCCCCGGCCGGGGGGTGGCACCGCTCAGCGCCCGAGACTACCTGGTGCCCTTCTGGAACGGCCCCGCTGCAGGGCAGCGGGGTCCTTCCTCAGGCGATGTCGGTGTAGGCGTCGCGCAGGTAGTCGTGCACGGCGCGCTCGGGCACCCGGAAGGAACGGCCGACGCGGACGGCGGAGAGCTCGCCGCCGTGCACGAGGCGGTAGACGGTCATCTTCGAGACCCGCATGAGCGCGGCGACCTCGGCAACGGTCAGGAACGCGACCGCGGCGCGGGGGGCCGGGACCGCGGCGGGGCGACCGACCGGGGCGGCGGCCGGGTGGGCGGCCGGGACCGGGCGCGACATGGCGGCGGCCGAGACCGGCCGGCCCATCTGTCGCGGCGCCGGGACACCCGGGCGAGCGGTCTGCTGGAGCGGTGCGCGGTGGGGCATGGTCACGTCGATCATCTCCGGTATCAGCACATCTTCGCGGCCACCGGCTTCCCCACCGGCGAACAGAACGCTCATGTGCTGGTACCGAGCGTAAGGGGACCGGAGTGACAGAAGCGATGGGTGAAACGAACAGGCGGACCGGTCCGTCCTGGGCACAAGTGGACAGAGACAACGCGTGACACACCCGTCACGGCGTGTTGTCCCCAAGTCGACTCGCCTGTGCGGACCCCTTGTCCACAGATTCTGTGGAAAAACACATCGATGTGATTTCCGCCGGGGCGGTGCGGGGTGCCGACCCTGGGGACCACCCTGGGGAGCCCGTGTGGGGAGTGGGCGACCTGGTCGGGCACCCGGGGGCCGGGCGGACGCCGACCGACCGCCCCCCGTGGGCAGATGTCGACAGGTCGCCGAGTCGACGAGTGACCGAGTCGACGAGGGGCCGGGACGACGAGTGGCCGCGACGCGGCTCAGGCCCGGGGGCGGCCCAGCTCCACCGAACGGTCGTGCGCGGCCTCGATCGCGGCGATGAGGGCCGCCCGCACCCCGTGCCGCTCCAGCTCGCGGATCGCGGCGATCGTCGTCCCACCGGGGCTGGTGACCGCCTCGCGCAACTGGACCGGGTGCTCACCGGAGTCGCGGAGCATCACCGCCGAGCCGTAGGCCGTCTGCACGATCAGGTCCGCGGCCACCGACCGCGGCAGGCCCAGCAGGATGCCGGCGTCGATCATCGCCTCGACCAGGTAGAAGAAGTACGCCGGGCCGCTGCCCGACAGCGCGGTCACCGCGTCCTGCTGGCTCTCCGGCACCCGCCGGACCTGCCCCACCGGCGCGAGCAGCGACTCGGCCTCGTCCAGGTGCGCGTCGGTGGCGTGCGCTCCGGCGGACAGCACGCTCATCCCGGCGTCGACCAGCGCGGGCGTGTTGGGCATGACCCGGACCACCGGTGTGCCGGCGGGCAGCGCCGCCTCGATCCGCCCGGTGGACACCCCGGCAGCGACGGAGACGACCAGGTGCGCGTCGGCGGCCACGTGCGGGGCCAGCAGGCCCAGCAGCGCGTCGAGGTCCTGCGGCTTGACCGCGAGCAGCAGCACCCGGGCCTGCGCGGCCGCCTCGGCCAGGTCGAGCGCGTCCACGCCGTACCGCGCGGTCAGCTCGGCGGCCCGCTCCGGGCTGCGCTCGACGACGCGGATGCCGTCCCCGCTCCCCGCCTGCCGGACCAGCCCGGCCAGCAGCGCCTCACCGATCTTCCCCCCACCGACGACGGCCAGCCCGTGACGACTCCCAGTGATCATGCCCGCGACGGTAGCGCCCGTCGTGCGTGTGCTCCGGGGCGACCGGGGTAGCCAGCGACCATGTCCGGAGAACTGAACGGCAAGCGCGTGGCCGTGCTGGCCACCGACGGCGTGGAGCAGGTCGAGCTGGAGCGCCCCTGGCAGGCCCTGGTGGATGCCGGTGCCCAGCCGCAGTTGGTGGGCCTGGAGCCCGGGTCGATCACCATGTACCAGCACATCGACAAGGGCGACACCAAGGACGTCGACGTGGTCGTGTCGCAGGCCGACCCCGACGGCTTCGACGCCCTGGTCCTGCCCGGCGGGGTCATCAACGGCGACTTCGTCCGCGCCGACACCGACGCGGTGGCCTTCGCGAAGGCGTTCTTCGACGCGGGCAAGCCGGTCGCCGCGATCTGCCACGCCCCGTGGGTGCTCGCCGAGGCCGACGTCGTCCGGGGGCGGCGGATGACCTCCTGGCCCTCGCTGCAGACCGACCTCCGCAACGCCGGCGCGGACTGGGTGGACGAGGAGGTCGTCGTCGACGGCAACCTGACCACCAGCCGCAAGCCCGACGACCTCGACGCCTTCAGCAGGACGCTCGTCGAGCAGTTCGCCGGCGCCTGAACCCGCCGCCCGGGTCAGGACCCCGCGAGCAGCCCCGCGGCCGGCGCGATCACCAGCACCGTGCCGGCGAGCAGGAGGCCGGCCAGCAACGGGACGGCGAGCGGCCCCTGCCCCTGCCGTTTCCGCCATGCAGCGACCCCGGCGACCAGCCCGGTGACGGCCAGCGGTGCGGCGACCAGTGCGGCGTAGGGCATCAGCTCCCACAGCAGCGTGAACGCGAAGTAGAGCCCGATCCCGACCGCCAGGGCCACCACGAGCTCACCGACGAACCTGATCCAGGCCAGCACGCCCTGCGGGCCGCTCGCCGGTTCGACGCCCGCCTCGCCCGGCACGGCCGGCTGCGGGCCGGTGCGGTGCGCGCCCGTGCGGCGCTCACCCGTGGCCGGCGCACCCGACGTCTGCAGCGCCGGGATGGCCGCCGTCGACGGCCCACCCGGCACGCTGCCGGTGGTGGGCGCCGGTGACGGGCTGGGCGCCGATGCGGCCGGGGCCGCGGGTGACGACGTCGGCCCCGGGGCGAGCCGGGCAGGTGCGTCGGTGTGCCGCCGCCCCTGCGGCACCGGGGCAGCGGTGGGCCCGGGCCGGCCGGTCACCGGCCCGGATGCGGCCAGGTCGCCCAGCCCGCTGCCGCGCGGGCGGTCCTCGGCCGGGGCCCAGGAGGGGGCGGCCGCCGACGACCCGCCCCGCGGTGTACCCGGCGCACCGTCGCGGGTCGGGTCTGCCCGGCGCGGCGACTCCACCCGGGCGCCCGCCCGCCCCGCCGCCGGGGACGGTGCGCCCGGGGACTGGGCCCGCGCGGTGACGGGACGGACCCCGGGCGCCGGTCCGGCCGGGCGCCCCGGCGTACCGGGACGTGGCGACGGCGCGGCGGGTGCCGGCCGCGGGGCGACGGCGGCCGGACGCCCGTCCACGTCGACGGGCGCCGAGCGGCCGGTGGGCGCCTCGTCGGGGCCCCGGCGACGACGACCGGGGCGCGTGCCCTGCTCGCTCTCCAGACCGTGCTCGCGCAGGATCTCGGCCAGCGAGCGGACGCTGTGCTCCCCCGACGACGGCTGCGACATCACGCCCCCTCCAGCGAGTCCAGGCGCCGGAGGATGACCCCCTCGCGCAGCGCCCACGGACAGATCCGCACAGACGGTACGTCCACCGCGCGCATCGCAGCCTGCGCCACGACGGCACCGGCCGGTACCTGGTGCGCGCGTTGCACCGAAACCCCCTGCAACTCGGCCAGCGCGCCGGCCTCGATCCGGGAGACGAAGCCGATGACCTGCCCCAACCCCGTCGCGCTGAGCTCACGCGGCACCCGGAGGCCCGCGGCGTAGGGCGCGGCGCCGGCGAGCCGGGCCAGGGTGCGGAACGTCTTCGAGGTCGCCGCCACCAGGTCGGGCTCACCCGCGGCACGCAATTTGCGCCCGGCCGGGGCGAGCACCTCCTCCGCGTGCGCCTCCAGCTGGGCCAGCGCGGCGAGGTCGGGGCGTCCCCCGGTCTCGGCGTCGGGGAGGAACCGCCGGGTCATCCGCCCGGCGCCCAGGGGCACCGAGAGGGCGACGTCGGGGTCCTCGTCGATGCCACTGGCCAGCTCCAGCGAACCGCCGCCGATGTCGAGCACGAGCAACCGGCCGGCGCTCCAGCCGAACCAGCGGCGCGCAGCGAGGAACGTCAGCCGGGCCTCGTCCTCCCCGCTGAGCACCTGCAGCTCCACCCCGGTCTGCTCGCGCACCCGGCGGAGCACCGCGGCCCCGTTGTCGGCGTCCCGGATCGCCGAGGTGACGAAGGCCAGCAGTTCGTCGCACCGCCGGTCGGCGGCCTGTCGCTTGGCCTTCTGCACTGCGGTGAGCAGGGCCTTCTCCCCCGCCTTGGACAGCTTGCCGTCCTCCCCCACGTGCTCGGCCAGGCGCAGCAGCCAGCGGTCGTCGTGCATCGGGGTGGGGTGCGCGCCGCGGTGCGCATCGACCACCAGCAGGTGCACGGTGTTGGAGCCGACATCCAGCACGCCCAGTCGCATGCGGGAGAGTCTGCCGGGTCACCCGCCGCCTACGCTGCGCCGGTGGACTCCAGCACCCCCGCCGACGCCCCGCCCGAGGTGGGGCTGGACTTCCCCCGCGAGTGGGTGGAGTTCGTCGACCCGGCCGATCCCGAGCACCTGGTGCGGGCCGACCTCACCTGGCTGACCAGCGCGTGGACGTGCGTGTTCGGCCGCGGCTGCGTCGGCGTCGTCGCCGGTCGTGCCGAGGACGGCTGCTGCAACCACGGCGCGTTCTTCACCGACACCGACGACCTGGAGCGGGTCGCCGCCTCCGTGGCCGAGCTCACCCCGCTCGACTGGCAACGCCACCCCGGCCAGGCGCCGGCCCGGGACGAGTGGACCGAGCCGGACACGCTGGACGAGCCAGCGCCCGGGGAGGCCGCCGAGGAAGCGCTGCGCACCCGGGTCGTCGACGGCGCCTGCGTCTTCCTCAACCGGCCCGGGCACCCCGGAGGTGCCGGCTGCGCGCTGCACGCGATGGCGCTGCGGCAGGGCCGCCACCCGCTGGAGACCAAGCCGGACGTGTGCTGGCAGCTGCCGGTCCGGCGGGAGCAGGAGTGGGTCGACCGGCCCGACGACACCCGGGTGCTGGTGTCGTCCATCGGTGAGTTCGACCGCCGCGGCTGGGGTCCGGGCGGCCACGACCTGCACTGGTGGTGCACCGGCTCCCCCACCGCGCACGTCGCGGCGCAGCCGCTGGTGGAGACCTACGGCCCGGAGCTGACCGCGCTGCTGGGCGAGGCCGCCTACGCCGAGCTACGCCGGCTGACCGAGGCGCGCCTGGACGCCGGCCTCGTCGCCCCGCACCCGGCCAGCCCCCGGCCGGTGCCCGTCGAGCTGCATCGACGCCGGCCCGGCTGAGACCGGCGCGCCGCCGGCGCGGGTGGCCCGGAAGGTCTGCCGGTAGGCCCGCGGGGAGACGCCGCGACGGCGGCCGAACTGCTCCCGCAGCCCGGCTGCGGTGCCGAAGCCGACCAGCCGGGCGATCTCCTCCACCGGGGCGTCGCTGCCCTCCAGCAGCGACTCCGCCGCGACCAGCCGCTGGGTGAGCAGCCAGGCGTGCGGCGTCGTCCCGGTGGTGGCCTTGAACCGGCGGGCGAAGCTGCGCGGGCTCATCAGCGCGCGGCGGGCCAGCACCTCGACGGTGATCTCCTCGGCGAGGTGCGCCCGGGCCCACTCGAGGACGACGCCGAGCAGGTCGTCCTCGCATCGGGCCACCGGCTCGTCGATGAACTGGGCCTGGCCGCCGTCGCGGTGCGGGGGCACCACCATGTCCCGGGCCAGCGCGTTGGCCGCCGACGCACCCCACTCCCGGCGGACCAGGTGGAGCATCGCGTCGATGCCGCTGGCCGTCCCGGCGCCGGTGATGACCCGGCCGGCGTCCACGTAGAGCACCGCCGGATCGACCTGGACACGGGGGAAGCGTGCGGCGAGCTCCCCGGCCATCCGCCAGTGCGTGGTGGCCCGGCGACCGTCGAGCAGGCCGGCGCGGGCGAGCACGAAGGCCCCCGAGCAGTGGCTCACCAGCTGGGCACCGCGGTCGTGCGCGGTCACCAGCGCGGCCAGCAGCTCCGGCGGGGAGGGCTGGGCCAGG
This sequence comes from Modestobacter sp. SYSU DS0511, assembly GCF_054050755.1. Lineage (NCBI taxonomy): Bacteria > Bacillati > Actinomycetota > Actinomycetes > Geodermatophilales > Geodermatophilaceae > Modestobacter > Modestobacter sp. SYSU DS0511. The sequence goes on along the minus strand of NZ_JBJGZY010000011.1, from coordinate 27,374 downwards.
TCCTCCCAGGAGGTCACCAGGACGATGTCGGAGACGGCCACCCGCTCCATACCGTGCTCCACGGTCAGCCCGATGCCGGTGTCGGTCCGGACCACCCCCGGCCGGACGGCGGCGAGCGCGAAGTCGAAGCGTGGCAGCCCCAGGTGACGGCGGTCGTAGCCGAAGACCTCGGCCGCGACCCCCAGCCCGAAGGAGCCCACCAGGCCGTCGGCGACGACGGCGCTCACCACCAGCGGACGGTCGGTCGGCATCACGGCGACAGCATGGCAGGAAACACGCGATCGCCGTCACCCCTGCCACTCGTCCGGTGGACCGCGGCGGCAGAGGCTGCGGGCATGTTCCTGATCACCTGCCCCGTCACCCGGACCACCGAGCTGGTGGCCGACCGGCGCGTCCGGTCGGTCGCCAACCACGCGACGCACATCGCGCTAACCGTCGCCTGCCCCTGCGGCGCCGAGCACGTCTACCGCACCGGACGACGGTGGGAGGCGGCCCGCACCAGGGCACCGCGGACGGCCACGGCCGCCGGCGTCGTTCGAGCTGCGCCGGAGCAGGCACCCGCGTAGCTTCGAACACATGAGCGAAGCAGAGACCGGGCCCGACAGCCCGCGCAGCACCGAGAAGGACCCGTCGGACTGGGTGACCGGCGACGAGCCGGCCACGGGCGCGCAGAAGAGCTACCTGCACACGCTCGCGCGCGAGGCCGGGGAGGACGTCCCCGACGACATCAACAAGGCCGACGCCTCGAAGAAGATCGACGAGCTCCAGGACGAGACCGGCCGGGGCCAGTAAGGCTCGGTCGGCCGCCGCCAGGCGGTGTCGCCCCGGGTGACGGGCCCGCAGGGTCCTCACCCGGGGACGACGGGCCCGCCGCAGGCGGTCGGCTCGGGCGGCGGGCCCGCAGGGTCCACCCCCGAGCCGACGGTCAGCGGCTCAATGCAGCCGGGGCACGGCACCTGGCCGCGGTGGGAGGCCGGCAGGCCGACAATCCTGCTAAGCCTCGAACTTGTAACCGAGCCCGCGCACCGTCACCAGGTACTTGGGGTTGGCCGGGTCGGGCTCGAGCTTGGCCCGTAGCCGCTTGACGTGGACGTCGAGGGTCTTGGTGTCGCCGACGTAGTCCGCCCCCCAGACCCGGTCGATGAGCTGGCCGCGGGTGAGCACCCGTCCGGCGTTGCGCAGCAGCATCTCGAGCAGGTCGAACTCCTTGAGCGGGAGGGCGACGGGCTGCCCGTCGACGGCGACGACGTGCCGCTCGACGTCCAGCCGCACCGGGCCGGCCTCCAGCGTGCTGTCGACCACCGGTTCGGCGTCCGTTCCGCGGCGCAGCACGGCCCGGATCCGGGCGACGAGCTCGCGGGCCGAGTAGGGCTTGGTGACGTAGTCGTCGGCGCCCAGCTCCAGCCCGACGACCTTGTCGATCTCGGCGTCCTTGGCGGTGAGCATGATGATCGGCACAGAGCTCCTGGCCCGCAGCGAGCGGCAGACCTCGGTGCCGGAGAGCCCCGGCAGCATGAGGTCGAGCAGCACGATGTCGGCCCCGGCCCGGTCGAACTCGGCGAGCGCGTCCGTGCCGGTGGCGGCCACGACCGTGTCGTAGCCCTCTCGCCGCAGCATGTAGGACAGCGCGTCGCTGAAGGACTCCTCGTCCTCCACCACGAGCACTCGGGTCATGACCGTCCTCTCCTCGCGGCCCCCGCGGGGCCGTCGTCGTGGGACCCGACCGCGACGTCGTCGACGTCGAGGGGGCGGGCGGGGTGGAGCGGCGGCACGGGCGGCCGCTCGGGTGCGCCGTCGTCCACGGGCTGGTCGATCCCGGCGGCGAGGGGGATGCGCAGGGTGAACGTCGACCCCAGGCCCTCCTCGCTCCACACGGTGACCGATCCGCCGTGGTTGCTGGCGACGTGCTTGACGATGGCCAGACCGAGTCCGGTGCCACCGGTGGAGCTGGCCCGGGACTGGTCGACCCGGTAGAAGCGCTCGAAGACCCGGGAGCGGTCCGAGCGGGGGATGCCGATGCCGGAGTCGGTGACGGCGATCTCGGCGAACCCGGAGCGGGCCCGGGCGCCGACCGCGATCGTCGTGCCCGCCGGGCTGTAGGCGACGGCGTTGGCCAGCAGGTTGGTGAGGGCGGTGGCCAGCTGCGCCTCGACCCCGCGGACCACCAGGCCGGGCTGGGCGGCGACGGCGAGCTGGATGTCCTTGGCCGCCGCGGCGGCGCGGGTGCGGTCGACGGCCTCGGCCACGACGGTCGCGACGGCGACCGGCACCAGCTCGGGCATCGGCTCCGCGCCCTGCAGTCGGGACAGGTCGATGAGCTCGCGCACCAGGCGGGAGAGCCGGTCGGCCTCGTGGCTCATCCGGGCGGCGAAGCGCTGCACCGTCTCCGGGTCGTCGGCGGCACCCTGGATCGCCTCGGCGAGCAGCGCGAGCGCGCCCACGGGGGTCTTCAGCTCGTGGCCGACGTTGGCGACGAAGTCCCGCCGGACGGCCTCGACGCGGCGGGCCTCGGTGACGTCCTGCAGCACCAGGGCCACCGGCCCGGTGACGCTCAGCGGTGCGCTGCGCAGCCGGATGCCGTGCACGCCCACGGTGCGGGGGCCCGCGCCGACCAGGTCGCCGGGGAGGGCGACGTCGGCCCGGCGGCTGCCGGCGGTCTGGGTCTCCCGGGCCACCTCCAGCAGGCCGGGAACCAGCAGGCGACTGCCCCGGACGATGCCCAGCGCCCGCGCGGAGGGGTTGGCCAGCAGGACCGCGTCGTCGGGGCCGACCACGACGACGGCGGGGTCCATCAGGTCGACCAGCCGGCGGGAGAGCGCGGCCTCCTCGTCGGCGCGCGGGTCGACCTGGCCGCGCGGGGGCGCCGCGCCCCCCTCGTCGACGGGACGGTGCCGGGCGCGGACCACGGTGAGCGCCAGCAGCAGGCCGGTCGCGAGGCCCGCCACCAGGGCGACCAGCGGTTCCACGGTGCCGATGCTAGACACGAAGGGCGGGCGCACGGCCGGGCCCGGGGCACATCACCCGTCCGGGCGGGACAGTTCACCGCGGTGTGCCCGGGCGTTCACCTAGCGGCCTCCTGCAGCGCGTGGCACCGTCTTTAGGCTCGTGTGCACACGCGTTCCGACGTCCACCACGGGCGTCACGAACGGTGGGCGGGGACGCCACGCGCCGAGCAGCCGAGCCACCCGGGCCCGGACCCGGCGCGGCAAGTGGACGGAGGAAGCGTGCTGCGGGAGAGCTACCGCGAGGAACTGGACGACATCAACGCCTGCCTGGTGGAGATGGCCAACTCGGTGGGGTCCGCGATGAGCACCGCGACCACCGCCCTGCTCGACGCCGACGTCGCGCTCGCCGACCTGGTCATCGCCGGCGACGAGCGGATCGACGCGGTGCGCGAGAGCATCGAGGAGCGCTGCTTCACCCTGCTGGCCCGGCAGCAGCCGGTCGCCACCGACCTGCGCACCATCACCACCGCGATGCGGATCGTCGGCGACCTGGAGCGGATGGGCGACCTGGCCGAGCACATCGCCAAGGTCGCACGGATGCGCTTCCCCGAGCACGCGGTGCCCCAGGAGGTGCGCCCGGTCTTCCTGGAGGCCGGCCACGTCGCCCAGAGCCTGGTCGCCAAGGCCGGCACGATCATCGCCAAGCGCGACGTCGAGGCCGCCGTCGAGCTGGAGGCCGAGGACGACGTGATGGACCAGCTGCACAAGCAGCTGTTCCGCGAGCTGCTGCTGCCCACCTGGGGTCACGGGATCGAGTCGGCCATCGACGTCACGCTGCTGGGCCGCTACTACGAGCGCTTCGCCGACCACGCGGTCAGCGTCGCCCGCCGGGTGGTCTACCTGGTCACCGGCGAGAACTCGATGGCGGCCGCGCACGACAGCTGAGCACGCGCGACGAGGCCCCGGAGGCATCGCCTCCGGGGCCTCGTCGCGTCTGCGGGTCGGAATCCGGGGGCTCGGCACCCGGTGGACCGGGATGCTCGCCGCCTGCCGTCCCTCCCGCCCACCGGTCAGCCGACCTCCCGCGCGCTCGACGCCCCACGGGCGCCGACCTCCGACGAGCAGCGGCTGCTGCCCGGACTCGCCGCGGCCGGCCCGCCGGAGCTGGTCGCGCAGGCCGGCGACGTCCTCGCGGTGAGCGCGACCGGGCGCAGCCCAGTCGGGCACGCGGTCGATGTCGTCCTGCACGCGGTGCACGGCCGGGCTGACCGAGCTCACCCACCCCACGGTGGGCTCAGCCCGGCCCGGCGGCTACTTCTTGCCCTGGTTCTTGACCGCCTCGATCGCGGCGGCCGCGGCGTCGGGGTCGAGGTACTGACCGCCCTTCTGCAGCGGGCGCAGGTCGGCGTCGAGGTCGTAGCGCAGCGGGACGCCGGTCGGGATGTTGAGGCCGACGACCTCCTCGTCGCCCATGCCGTCCAGGTGCTTCACCAGCGCACGCAGGCTGTTGCCGTGCGCGGCGACCAGCACGGTCCGCCCCGACCGCAGGTCCGGCACGATCGCGTCGTACCAGTAGGGCAGCATCCGGACGACGACGTCGGCCAGGCACTCGGTGGCCGGGCGCACCTCCGGCGGCAGCATGGCGTAGCGCGGGTCGCCGTCCTGGCTGAACTCGCTGCCGGGCTCGATCGGCGGCGGCGGGGTGTCGTAGGAGCGGCGCCAGGTCATGAACTGCTCCTCGCCGTACTCGGCGAGGGTGGCGGCCTTGTCCTTGCCCTGCAGAGCGCCGTAGTGCCGCTCGTTGAGCCGCCAGGAGCGCTTGACCGGGATCCACTGCCGGTCGGCGGCGGCCAGGGCCAGCTCGGAGGTGGCGATCGCACGCTTGAGCACGGAGGTGTGGCAGACGTCGGGCAGCACGCCCTGCTCGGCCATCAGCTGGCCACCGCGGGCCGCCTCGGCGCGGCCCTTCTCCGACAGCGGGACGTCCACCCAGCCGGTGAACAGGTTGGCCTTGTTCCACTCGCTCTCGCCGTGGCGGAGCAGGACGAGGGTCGCAGCGGGGCTCGCGGTCTCAGTCACGCCGCCATCCTGCCCGACTCCGGATCAGCGCGTGAGCAGCGGCCAGCAGACCCACAGCTCGAACAACGCCGGCGGCACCAGCCCGACCAGCAGCCAGGGGCTCCAGAACCGACGTCCGGCGCCCCAGCGGACGGCGGCGACCATGCCCAGGCTGCAGGCGACCGCCACCGAGCCCCAGAGCGCGAGCGACCCGGCGTCCGGGGCGAACAGCTGCACGACCAGCAGCTCGACCGCGCACAGCAGCAGCGGGTAGGCCAGCGCGGAGGCGGCGACCAGGCCGATGAGCGCCCGGCCCTGCCGGGCCGGGGAAGGCGTCTGGTCCACCATCGCCGCCCACGCGAGCCCGGGAGGGGGAGGATCGGCCCGTGCGTGCGACCGAACGGTGGGCTGCGGAGCTGGCGGCGTGGGCGATCGACCCGGAGCTGCTGGCCGCCGCCCCGGAGTCCCCTTACGGCTTCCCGCCGGGCCTGTTCGGCGCCGACCGCGGCGCGGCGGCGACCCTCGCCGCGGTGCGGGGGGCCGGCCCGGGCAGCGTGCTGGACGTCGGCTGCGGCGGTGGGGCGGCCAGCGTGCCCGCCGGAGCACCCGAGCTGCTGGGCGTCGACGAGTCCGCCGATCTGCTGGCCCGGTTCACCGCGGCGGCGCTCACCTCCCCGGCGACGGCGGTGCGCACCTGGGTCGGGCGGTGGCCGGACGTCGCCCAGCGGGTGCCGCCGGCCGACGTCGTGGTGTGCGCGAACGTCGTCTACAACGTGCCCGACGTCGCCGCGTTCGTCACCGAGCTGACCGGGCACGCCCGCCACCGGGTGGTCGTCGAGCTGACCGACGTCCACCCGTGGACGTCCCTGGGCGGGCTGTGGCGGCACTTCCACGGCCAGGAGCGGCCCAGCGGCCCCACGGCTGCCCTGTTCGCCGAGGTGCTCGACGAGCTGGGGATCGCCGCGCAGCAGCGCACCTGGTCGCGGGCCGACCCGTGGCGCGACGCGCCCGACGACGTGGTGCTGGCCTTCACCCGCCGGCGGCTGTGCCTGCCGGTGGAGCGCGAGCCGGAGGTGGCCGCGGCGATGCGCCGCTCCCCCGACGACCGGCCACGCACCGCGACCACCTTCTGGTGGCCCGGCGGAGCGAGCTGAGGTCTCCCAGCCGGCCCCGGTCAGGCCATCGCTGATCCGGACATCGCCGGTTCGACCCTCGCCGAGTCGGTGACGACGCCGGCGAGCCCGGCGGTGCGGGCGCTGCGGACGGCGGTGGCGACGAGCTCGCCGGCCACCTGCAGCTGCTCGGGGGTGTGCGTCGCCATGACCGCCAGCCTCAGCACACCGTGGCCGCGCGGGACGGCCGGCCAGCCGACGGCGTTGGTGTAGACCCCGGCGTCGTGGGCGGCGGCCCAGGCGGCGCGGGTCGGCTCGTCGTCACCGGTGGGGACGGCGATCACCGCACCGGACCCGGGCAGCGGTGCGGCACCGTGCTCGGTGAGCACCCGGCGCAGCAGCGCCCCGTTGTTCCGCAGCCGCTGCATCCGCTCGGGCTCGCGGCGCAGCACGCGCAGCGCGGCCAGCGCCGCCGCGACGGCCGCCGGGTCGCCGGCGGCGCTGAAGACGTAGGGCATGGCGGTGGCCCGGATGCCGTCGGCCACCGCGCGGGAGGTCAGCACCGCACCCCCGACGCTGGCCAGCGACTTGCTGAACGCGACGGTGACCGCGTCGACCCGGTCGAGCACCCCGGCCGCCTCGGCGGCACCGCGGCCGTGCTCGCCCAGCACGCCGAGGCCGTGCGCCTCGTCGACGACCAGCCGGGCACCGAACCGCCGGCACATCCCGGCGAGGGCGGCCAGCGGCGCGGCCTCCCCGCTCATCGAGTAGACGCCGTCGACGACGACCACGGCACCGGCGTCGGGCGCCAGCCGCGCCAGCCGGCGCTCCAGGGACGGGACGGAGTTGTGGGTGAACCGCTGCACGGTGGCCCGGCTGGCGGCCGCCGCGGCGTGCAGGCTGGCGTGCGCGTGGGCGTCGACCAGCAGGACGTCGCCGGGCGCGCCGGCGCCGGCCAGCACCGCCACGTTGGCGTTGACGCCGGCGGAGGTGAGGACGGCGTCCTCGGTGCCGTAGTGGTCGGCCAGCTCCTCCTCCAGCGTGAGGTGCAGGCGGGTGGTGCCGTTGAGCACCCGGCTGCCGGCGGCGCTGGTGCCGTAGCGACGCAGTGCCGCGACCGCGGCCTCGACCACCTGCGGGTCACCGGCCAGGCCGAGGTAGTTGTTGGTGCCCAGGTTGATCCGGGCCCGGCCGTCGTCGAACACGGTGACCGGTTCGGGCGCCCCGCCGGTGGGCACCGAGTGGGTCGCCCGCCCCTCGCCGGCGTGCCGCCGCATCACCTCCGCCCGCGGGCTGTCCAGCAGCGGGGCGAAGGCGTCACGTCGGGCGGGCGGGGCGTCGGGCACGGGGACTCCGGGTGGTCGGCGCGGTCGTGGGTGGCCGCGGTCCCCCGACCCTGGCGTTCGACACGCTCCGTGGTCAACGGGTGTCACGCGGTCCCCTCGGGGGTCACCTGACCGGGCGTGGGCGGGGTCACTGGTCGACGCCGCGTGCGCGCCGGTCCACCCGTGCGGACGCGGCCGGGTGACACCCGGCCGCGCAGCAGGGCCGGTCAGGCGGACGGCCGCCGCGTGGGGTCGGCGAAGGCCGCGAACGCCTCCAGGTTGCGCAGCGACTCCCCGCGCTTGACCCGCCACTCCCACTCCCGGCGGATCGAGCTGCCGAAGCCGATCTCCAGCATCGTGTTGAAGTGCTCGTCGGCGTAGGTGAGCACCGAGCCGAGGACCCGGTCGATCTCCTCGGGGTTCACCGCGTCGTGCCCGAGCGTGCCGGTCAGGTAGATGTCACCGACGCCGTCGATCGAGTACGCGACCCCGTACATCCGGGCGTTGTGCTGCAGCAGCCAGGCCCACAGCCGCTCACGGTTCTCGTCGGGCTGGCGGCAGACGAACGCCTCGACCCGGAACCCGTGCGCGCCGATGGTGAGCCCGACCAGGGTGCGCAGCTTCTTCACCCCGGGCAGGGTCACCACGAACCGCCCCGTGCCCGGGTGCTCGTACTCCAGCTCCGCAGCGCGCAGGGCCTCCTCGACGACCCCGTCGAGCTCCGCCACGCTCCGCCGGCTCATCGGCCCGCCGTGCCCCCGGACAGCAGCCGCACCTCGTCCGCTCCGCGCAGCCGGGACAGCGGCACCGGCCGCCGGGCCATCTCGGCCATCGCCGCGGCGTAGCCGTCGACGAGGGAATCGACGGTGCGGTCCCAGCTGAAGGCGGCCGCGTGCCGCCGGGCTCCGGCGGCGAGCAGCTCACGGCGCTCGAGCACCCGGGTGATCGCGGCGGCGTAGTCGCCGGGGTCGCGGCCGGTGACCAGCAGGCCGGAGACGCCGTCGTCGACCGCGGTCGGCAGGCCCCCGACCCGCGCAGCCACCACGGGCGTGCCGCAGGCCTGCGCCTCCAGCGCCACCAGGCCGAAGGACTCGTTGTGGCTGGGCACGACGGCGACGTCGGCGGCGCGGTAGTGGTCGGCCAGCTGCGCCGGCGGCTGCGGCGGCAGGAACCGGACGACGTCGGTGACGCCGAGGCGCACGGCCAGCTCCTGCAGCCGCTGCGGCTCGGCCAGCCCGGACCCGCTGGGCGCGCCGACGACCAGCACCTGCAGCCGGGCGCGCAGCGCCGGGTCGGCGGCGAGCATCCGGGCAGCGGCGTGCAGCAGCATGTCCGGGGCCTTGAGCGGCTGGATCCGCCCGACGAACAGCAGCACGACGGCGTCGGCGGGCACGCCCACCCGTTCCCGGGCCCGCTGGCGGTCCCCGGGCCGGAAGGTGCGCAGGTCGACCCCGGGGGGCACCACCAGCGTGCGGCGCGGGTCGGCGCCGTAGAAGTCGACGAGCTGGCGCGCCTCCTCGGCGGTGTTGGCGACCATCCGGTCGGCCTCGGCGACGACCTGCTCCTCGCCGATCACCCGGGCGCGCGGCTCGGGCTCGTCGCCCTCGGCGAGCGCGGCGTTCTTCACCTTGGCCAGGGTGTGCGCGGAGTGCACCAGCGGCACGCCCCACCGGTCGCGGGCCAGCCAGCCGACCTGGCCCGACAGCCAGTAGTGGGAGTGGACGACGTCGAAGTGCCCCGGCTCGTGCTGGGCCTCCTCGCGCAGCACGGCGGCGGTGAAGGCGCACATCTGGGCGGGGAGCTCGTTCTTGCCCAGCCCCTCGAACGGGCCGGCGCTGACGTGCCGGACGGTGACCCCCGGGCTCATCTCGACCACCGGCGGCTGGTCGCTGGAGGTGGCGCGGGTGAAGACGTCGACGGCGATGCCGCGCTCGGCCAGGCGGCGGGACACCTCGACCACGTAGACGTTCATCCCGCCGGCGTCCCCGGCGCCGGGCTGCTCCAGCGGGCTGGTGTGCACCGAGAGGGTCGCCACCCGGCGCGGGAGCACCCGGCCCGTGGAGTTGCGCCACAGGACGCCGGGGCGACCGGACCGTCGACCAGGCACGGTGCCACCTCCGCTCGGGCGTGCGTGGCGCCCGCGGCGGACACCCTGTCGGTGGTTCAGTCTGCAACAAGGCCAGGATGGACACATGTCCAGCCCTGCTGCGCCCTCCCCCGCACGAGTGCCCTTCCCCGGCTCCGGCCGGGTCGCCGTCGTCACCGGCGCGTCCAGCGGGATCGGCGCCGCGACCGCGGAGCGGCTGGCGGCCGAGGGGTTCGACGTGGTGCTGGCCGCGCGCCGGCTGGACCGGCTGACCGAGCTGGCCGCCCGGATCGGTGGCCGGGTCGCGCAGCTGGACGTGACCGACCCCGCGTCGGTCACGGCGCTGGCGGCCTCGCTGGACCGGGTCGACGTGCTGGTGAACAACGCCGGTGGGGCGTTCGACGCCAACCCGGTGGCCGAGGCCGACCTGGACTCCTGGGAGCGCACCTACGACGTCAACGTGCTGGGCCCGGTGCGGGTGACCAAGGCGCTGCTGCCGGCGCTGCAGGCGTCCGGCGCCGGGGACCTGGTGTTCGTCGGCTCCACCGCCGGGCTGGTCAGCTACGAGGGCGGCGCCAGCTACACCGCCGCCAAGCACGGGGTGCACACGCTGGCCGAGACGCTGCGCCTGGAGCTCGTGCACGACCCGGTGCGGGTCATCGAGATCGCGCCCGGGATGGTCAAGACCGAGGAGTTCTCGCTCAACCGCACCGGCAGCCAGGAGAAGGCCGACGCCGTCTACCGCGGGGTGCGCGAGCCGCTGGTGGCCGAGGACGTCGCCGACGTGATCGCCTGGGCGGTCACGCGCCCGCACCACGTCAACGTCGACCTGCTCGTCGTCCGGCCGCGCGCCCAGGCGGCCCAGCACAAGGTCGCCCGCGACCCGGAGTGATCGCCGCCGGGGCGACTCCGCCGGTCCGGCCCTCCCGCGGGTCGGTGTGCTCGGACCCGGGGAGACCACGTCCCGGGAGCTTGTGCTCTGCTCACTCCTGGTGAGCAGAGCACAAGCTCCCACCGAACACCTCTGGGGCCGGGCAGCCGGGGATGGTCGGAGTGCGTGTCGATGCGGGTCCGTGCGCGAGGCTGGGGCCATGTCGTCCGACCAGGTCACCGTCCGGCCCGCGGAGCCCGCCGACCACCCCGCGCTGCGCGCGCTCGCCGGCGAGCTGACGATCGGGGTGGCGCCCTGGCGACCGGAGGAGACCGTCCGCACGGCGGCGGTGGTTCGTCACCGTCCTGCTGCTCCGGGGGACTCGGTGACGTGCGCGCCGGCTCAGTGCACGAGCTTGAGCCCGACGACGCAGCCGACGATGCCAGCCAGCAGCAGCACCCGGACCACCGAGACCGGCTCGGCGCCGGTGAGCATCGCCCAGCCGGCGGTCAGCACGGCGCCGATGCCCACCCACACCGCGTAGGCGGTGCCCAGCGGCAGGGTGCGCATGGCGAACGCCAGCCCGCCCATGCTCCCGGCCAGGGCGACGGCGAAGACCACGCTCGGCACCAGGCGGGTGAAGCCCTGCGACCGGTCGAGCGCGGTGGCCCAGACGGCCTCCAGCGCGCCGGAGACGACGAGGACGAGCCAGGCCATGACCACTCCCGGAACGCCGTCTTGTCGCTGACCGGGTACGGCGCCGCTCGTCCGGGAGCTCCGCTGCGGGCTCCCCTCCAGGCTCGCACGGCCGCGCCGCCGCAGCCACCGAGCGCCCGGTCGGACGGGTTCCCCGCGGGAAGTGGGGGGGGGGGGGGGGGGGGGGGGGGGGGGGGGGGGGGGCGCCCCCCCCCCCCCCCCCCCCCCGGGCTCAGAGCTGCGGGAAGCGCGGGTAGAGGTACCCGGGGCCCCAGTACGCGCCGTAGCCCCACCACCCGTACACGTCCTCGAAGTAGGCCGGGTCGCGGGTCACCTCGGGGTCGTACCCGGGGACGTCGGTCATCCGGGCGCGGTCTCGGTCGATCTGGACCTGGTCGGGCTGGACCGACGTCACGGCGTCCACGGGGACCAGGAAACGGTCCTTCCCGATGCCCAGGAACCCGCCCGAGCCGATCTGCAGGAACCGGACGCGGCACTCCTCGTCGTCGACGAGCAGGTCCTCGACCGTGCCGATCTCCTCGCCGCTGCTGTCGACGGCCGAGCGGGCACGGACGTCAGCGGCCGGGTCGGCGATGGTCCGGTCCGTCTCGCTCAGTGGCACCAGGCGGCCTGGGGTGTTCGTGGCGGTCATCTTCTCTCCTCAGCTGTCTGGTCGTGTTCTCCGCCGTCCTCGGTGGTGGACCGTGAGCTGCCGTGCGCGGCGGGCCCCTCAGCCGTTGCCGGGGTCGATGAGGGCCAGCCCCGATGCCGGGTCGTGCCGGCGCTGCAGGTGGGCCGGGCTCGTCGTCAGGACCAGCTCGAGGGTCGGGCGGGTCACGGCACGCAGCAGGTGGCCGCCGATCGTCGAGCCGTCCCGTCGGCCGCAGACGGCGTGCGCGTGCACCTGCCACCCGCCCGAGCCGTCGAGCGTGATGTCCCCGGTCAGCGCGAGGACCTCGACCTGGTCGGTGACGGGGATCTCGGCGTACTCCTGGTCGTCCAGGTCGTAGAAGCCCAGCGTGGCCTCCGAGAAGGCGCCGATGCCGGTGAACGACGTGGCCGGGAGGCGGTTCTCGGTGGCCCAGTCGGTGAGGCCGGCGACGACTTCCTCGCCGGCGCTGAAGACGACGGCGTGCTGGCGGGGCGGGCCGTCGGTGAGAGTGGACGTCTGCACGCCGTTCCTCCTCCGCCCGGCCGGACGCGAGGTCGCGCATGCGGCCGGGCACGGTGGCTCGGCCGGGAGCGGCGGTGATCGGGCCGCTTCCGGCGCCGGTCGTGACGTCGGCCCCGCTCCGTGGGAGGCGACGTCCTGGAGCACCTACCCGTCGCGGCGCCGGCTCAACACGGACCCGCACCCGGCGGGTCGGTCACCGGCCGCGGCGCCAGGCCGCGAGGGCGGTGGCCAGCACGCCGGTGCCGACGGCGGCGAGCGCACCGTGGTGCCGGCTCGCCCAGATCTGGGGGTCCCGGCTGCGGGCCTGGTGCGGAAAGCTCCCCTGGGCACCGAAGTCGCGCCCGCCGGCGCCGTCGGCGGGCTCCCACAGGTTCACCGGGTCGTCGGACGACGCCGGCTCGCCCCGCTGCTGGCCGTCGTAGCCGGTGCGGGCCAGATACCAGTCGAGGAACTGCGGCCAGACCTTGTTGCCGAGGATCGTGTAGACCGTCGGCGTCCCGATCCACCACGCGCGGCGCCGCGGGTGCTCGCTGGCGTGCACCAGGGCCTCCGCCATCGGCGCCACGGCGTAGATCGGCGGCACCGGCTGCGGGCGCTCCGGGAGGCGGTTGAGCACCCAGTCGAACTGGGGGGTGTTGACCCCCGGCAGGTTGACCATCGTCACCCGTACGTTGCTGCCGTCGTGCTTGAGCTCGGTCAGCAGCGACTCGGTGAAGCCCTTGATCGCGTGCTTCGCCCCGCAGTAGACGCTCTGCAGCGGGATGCCCCGGTAGGCCAGCGCTGACCCGGTCTGCACGATCACCCCGCGGTCGCGGGGGCGCATCCGGCGCAGCGCCGACATCGTGCCGTGCACGAACCCGAGGTAGGTCACCTCGGTCACCCGCGCCCACTCCTCGGCGGTGATCTGGTCGAAGGGCGCGAACACCGTGCTGAACGCGACGTTGCACCACACGTCGATCGGGCCGAGCTCGGCCTCCACCCGGTCGGCGGCGGCGTCGACGGCCGCGGCGTCGGCGACGTCGACCGGGATCACCAGCGGGGTGCCGCCGGCCGCGCGGACCTCGTCGGCGGCGGCCGTCAGCCCGGTCTCCCCGCGGGCCAGCAGGGCCACCCGATCACCCCGGCGGCCGAAGGCGACGGCGGCCGCGCGACCGATCCCACCGCTGGCACCGGTCACCACCACCACCCGCCCGGCGGACGACTGCTGTGAAACGGTCACGTGTCTCCTCCGCGGTCTGTGGTCCAGGGCCCGCCTGGTCTCCGTCGGTGTGCGCGACGGGGGGCGTGGGCAAACCCGCCGCGACGTCCCGGGAGGCGGGGGACGGCCCCCATCGCCATGATCATCCGCATGGTCGACACGGGGACGGGCGCGTGAGCGGGTCCGGGCAGCCACCGCTCAACCGCTGGGAGCGGGCCGCGGCGCAGGACCGGCAGCGCGCCCGCGACGACGCGCGCGCCTTCCTCCACCGGCGTCCGTTCGGTCAGTACCTCGTCGTCCAGGTGGCGTGGGGCTGCCTGGGTGCCGTGGTGGGCCTGCTGCTCAGCGGCTGGGAGCTCGCCACCGTGAACTTCGTGCTCCTGGCCGGTGGGGGGCTGCTGGCCCGCGAGTACGTCCGCCGCCGCTACGCCCGGGACCGGGATCTGGACCGGGACCTGGACCGGGACCTGGACCGGGACCTGGACCGGGACGTCGAGCCCGAGGGCTGAGTCGGCGACGGGTCAGGAGGTCGGCGGTAGCAGGCGCGGGGCGAAGACCTCGTCGATCGGCCGCGGACCGACGTACTGCCGGCAGCTGCACGCCACCCACGTGTGCCCGGCCCACTTGCCCCGCTTGGTGTAGGCGTCGCGGGCGACCTCGGAGTGGCAGGTGCCCCGTTCCGGGTCGTGCTGGCTCAACGGGTGACCGCAGCTGCAGGTCGCCTGCGGCAGTGCCGGCGTGGCGTTCCGCCGGCGGCCCAGCCGTCCGGCGACGTAGCCGGCCGCCAGCAACGCGCCGCCCACCAGCAGGCTCACCGGCTCCACTGGCCACCTCCTCGACTCACCGCTCCCACGGTAGTGCCGTCGGGTGGTCAGGTGACAGCGATGATTGACCAGTTGTGGCCTGGGGCACACAGAAGTGCGTGAACAGCTACGCCGTCGGCTTCGCCCGACCAGACCGCCGGTCCTGGGCCCAGCCGGCCGACCAGCCCATGTCCTGGCACGCGGTGGAGGCCCACCGCCCCGCCGACGAGCTCGACGGGGAGGTGGAGCTCGCCGTGTGCGGGGCGATCGTGCAGGTCTGGGGGTCGCAGCGGTGGGAGCGGGTCGGCGCCGGACGGTCCGGCTGCGCCGAGTGCCGACGGCGGACGGCGCCGGAGCTGCAGCGGGTGAGTTGAGTCAGATCGACTGGGGCGGCTCGGGAGCCGTCCGCGGCGCGGACCGGCGGCCGGTGATCGCGGAGATGCCGGTGACCTCCCGGCCCACGATGAGCGCCTGCACGTGGTCGGTGCCCTCGAAGGTGTAGATCGCCTCGATGTCCGCGTGGTGCCGGGCCACGTGGTGCTCCAGCAGGATGCCGTCGCCGCCGAGCAGGTCCCGCGCGTCGGCCACGATCGCCCGGGCCTTCTTCGCGTTGTTCATCTTCGCCAGCGACGCCATCGCCGCGGTCATCCGGTCCTGGTCGGCCAGCACCGACAGCCGCCAGCACAGCAGCTGCATGCTGGTGATCTCCGCCAGCATCCGGGCGAGCTTCTCCTGCACCAGCTGGTAGCCGGCGATCGGCTGGCCGAACTGCTCCCGCCGCAGCGTGTGCGCCAGCGCCAGCTCGTAGGCGGCCTCGGCCACGCCCAGCGCCCGCCAGGCCACCGTGTACCGGGTGCGGTCGAGCACTCTCGCGACGTCCTTGAACGAGGAGCAGCGGGCCAGCCGGTTCTCCGCCGGTACCCGTACGCCGTCGAGGGTGATCTCGGCCTGCCACACCGCCCGGAGGGCGGTCTTCCCGGTCATCCGGGTCGCGGTCCAGCCGGTCGAGCCCTTCGGGACGACGAAGCCGCCGACGTCGCCGTTCTCGTCGCGCGCCCAGATCAGCACCAGGTCGGCGATGGTGCCGTTGCCGATCCACTTCTTCGCGCCCGTGAGCACGTACTCGTCGCCGTCCCTGCGTGCCTGCGTCTCCAGCGCGACGGCGTCCGAGCCGTGCTGCGGCTCGGTGAGCCCGA
The DNA here is from genome assembly GCF_054050755.1 of Modestobacter sp. SYSU DS0511. NCBI lineage: Bacteria > Bacillati > Actinomycetota > Actinomycetes > Geodermatophilales > Geodermatophilaceae > Modestobacter > Modestobacter sp. SYSU DS0511. The sequence goes on along the minus strand of NZ_JBJGZY010000011.1, from coordinate 11,910 downwards.
ACGCGCCGATCGTCGCCAGCCGGGCCATCGCCGGCAGCCAGCGCTCCTGCTGCTCGTCGCTGCCGAGCATGGCGATCGACTGCATGGCCAGGTAGCTGTGCACCCCGTAGAACGTGCCCAGGCTGCCGTCGGCGCGGGCCCACTCGCGGGCCACCAGGCCGGCCGCGACCGCGCTCATCCCGGGCGATCCGTGGCCCCGGACCGTGCCACCGGCGATGCCCAGCCCGGCGATGCCCGGCAGCAGTGCGAAGGGGAACTCCGCGCGTTCCCAGTAGTCGTTGATCACCGGGGTGACCTCGCGGGCGCAGAACTCCCGGACCCGGTCGCGGACCTCGACCTCCGCCGGTGCCAGCAGGTCCTCGAGGACGTAGAAGTCGGTGCCGGAGGGGGTGGTGGCAGCGCTGCTCACCCGGCGGACGTTACGCCCGGCTCGGGCTCACCGGCGTTCGAGGGTGCCGCGCAGGTAGGCGGCCTGCCCGGCGTGCTGCAGGTCGTCGGTGATCACGCTGACCAGCCGGACGCCGAGGGTCACCGGCGGGTCCCAGCGCTCGTCGACGACGCGGTCGAGGTCGGGGTCGGTGAGGCCGCGGACGAACTCCGCCGTCCGGCGGTGCACCTCGGCGGAGTAGCCGGCCAGCAGGTCCGGGTCGGTGACCCGGGTGGCGGCGACGTCGTCGCTGCTGAAGCCGTAGCCGATGGCCGCGGCGTCGAACGGGAGGTCGAACCGGTCGGCCCAGCCGGCATCGGTCCAGGCCTGCTCGCGGCCGGCCACCTCGGCGACGTGGTCGTCCTGCACTCGGACGAGGTGCCAGACCAGCCAGGCGATGGTGTTGGCCTCGGGGTCGATCCGCTCGTTCAGCAGGGCCGGGTCGATGCCGTCGAGCACCCCCCGGACGGCACCCTCGACGTTGTCGAAGGCGGTCAGCAGCAGGTCACGGCTCAGCATGACGAGCGCCTACCCGCCCGGCAGGCGGGGGCAACCTCGTGCCGACCGCTGGCACCTGCCCGGCTGATCGGCATGCACCTCCGGACGGTTCGGTACTAGCTTCCGAGCATGAGCCCCGTGGAGCAGCACTCGTCGGCGCGCCACTCGGTCGGGCTTCCGCCCCTCGACGGTCGCGCGGACGAGTGGCTGATCGACCGGCTGGTCGACGTCGCTCTCGCGCAGCCGGACGTGCCCGCGCTGGCCGACCGCGCACGGACTGCGCTGTTCGCCGACGTCCTGCGCGAGGGGGAGACCGTCCGGTCCGCGGTGGCGGCGGCCGAGGACGGCGTGCGGCCGGTGTGCGTGCTCCGGCAGCCGGGAGTCGACGCGGTGATCGCGGTGGTGGGGGTGATCGCCGCCGGCGCGCCGGTGGTCGTGCTGGATCCCACCACCCCGGCTGCCCGGCTGCGGCACTACGTCGAGCTGGCCGGTGCGCGGATCTGCGTCAGCGACGCGGTGCACGCGGAGGCGGCCGCCACCCTGTGCCCGGTGGTCCTGCAGCCCCCCGCGTCGGCCGCGGACCGGGACCTCCAGGAGGTGGCGACCGCGCTCCGCTCGACGCCGCCCGGGACGGGGGCGCCGGTCACGCTGGTGTACACCTCGGGCTCGACCGGTCTGCCGAAGGGCGTGTTCGCCGGCTCCCCGGCCGCGCTGCACGACGCGTGGACCAACTCGTCGGCCAGCGGGTGCTACGGGGCCGGCGACCTGGTCGCCAACCTGCTGCCGCTGGCCTTCGACGCGGGGTTGAAGGGCGCCCTCGGCGGCCTGCTGGCCGGCAGCACCCAGCAGTTGTTCGACCCCCGCACCCGCCCGGTCGCCGAGCTGCCGGGCTGGCTGCGCGCGGTGGGCGCGTCGGTGCTGGTGGCCAGCCCGGCGATCATGCGCGGGGTGGTCGCGACGCTCCCGCCGGGCGACCGCCTGGACACGCTGTCGACGGTGACGGTCGGCGGCGAGGCCGTCCACGCCGCCCAGCTGGCCGCGATCCGGTCGGTGGTCGGTCCGGACTGCGAGATCCGCAACCGCTACGGGTCGACCGAGACGGGGCTGCTCGCCGAGTTCCGGCTGCGCCCCGGCGACCCGGTGCCGGACGGCGCCGTCCCCGTGGGCTGGCCGGTCGACGGCATGGCGTTCTCCGTCGAGGACGAGCACGGCGAGCAGCGCGACCAGGGCACCGGACGCCTGCTGGTCACCTCCCGGTGGCTGACCGAGGGCTACTGGGGTGCCCCGGACCTCACCGCGGCCGTCTTCTCCGGCTCGGCCGACGGCACCCGGACGTTCCGCACCAACGACGTGGCCCGGATCGACGAGCAGGGCTGCGTGCAGCTGCTGGGTCGTACCGACCACAGCGTCAAGGTCCGCGGGCACCTCGTCGAGCCGGGCGAGGTCGACGCCGCGCTGTTCGCGATGCCCGAGGTCCGCGAGGCCGTCGTCACCGGTGTCGAAGGGGACGACGGGCAGACCCGGCTGGTCGCCTACGTCGTGCCGGCGGTGCAGCGGCTGGACGCCTCGACGGTGCGGCGCGCCGTCCGCGAGGTGCTGCCGGGCTTCATGGTGCCGCAGGACGTCGTCATCCTCCCGGCGCTGCCCCGGACCGAACGGGGCAAGCTGGACCGGGCCGCGCTGCCGCCCCCGCCGGCCAGGGCCGAGGTGACCCCGCCAGGCACCGACTGGGAGCGCGTGGTCGCCGCGGAGTTCGCCCGCGCCCTCGGGCTGGACGAGGTCGGGCTGCACGACGACTTCTTCCAACTGGGCGGTGACTCGCTGGCCGCCGAGGGGCTGCTGGCGGCCATGGGCACCGAGATGGACGTCCCGGCGCGCGTGCTGTCCACCACGCTGCTGCAGGAGTCGCCCACGGTGGCCTCGTTCGCCGAGGCGACGCGACGGCGCCGGGAGCCGGCCCACCCGACGATGGTCCGGCTCCGCGCGGAGGGCAGCCGGCCGCCGCTGTTCTGCATCGCGGGAGCGGGAGGTGTGGCCGTCGGGTTCCGGTCGCTGGCCCTCCGGCTCGGTCCGGACCAGCCGGTGTGGGCCCTGCAGGCGCACGGCATGGAGAACCGCGGCCGCCCCGACTGGTCGGTGCGGGCGATCGCGCGGCGCCACCTCGCCGCCGTGCGCAGCGTGCAGCCGCACGGCCCCTACCGGCTCGCCGGGCACTCCCTCGGCGGGATCCTGGCGCTGGAGATGGCGCACCAGCTCCGGGCAGCGGGGGAGGAGGTCGCTCTGGTGGTCGTCCTGGACTCCTTCCCGCCGGAGCCCGGTGCCTCCCCACCGGCGATCGACGGGGGCCTGCCGCGGCGGGTGAAGCAGATCGGCGCGCTGGCCCTGACCGGGATCGTCCCCGATGCGGGCAAGGGGCACTACCTGCGGTTCTACCGGCAGGGGATGTTCCTGCAGCGCCGGTACCGGGGTGCGCCCTACGACGGCCGCACGCTGGTGCTGGTGGCCCGGGACGACCCGGAGGCCGCCGGCCGCAGGCAGTGGTCCGGGCACCTGACCGGGCAGTGGTCGATGCACGAGGTCCCCGGCAACCACACCGGGATGCTGCACGAGCCCGACGTCGGACCCGTCGCCGAGCTGGTGGCCTCCGAGCTCGACGCGGTGGCGGCCGCCGGTGGCGAGGTCAGCGTGTCCGAGAGCGCTGCACCGGGCGGCAGGTGAGCGGCGGGTGAACGGCGCACCGCGACGCGCCGGCACCACTTGCGCCGGTGCGTCGACGTCCCTTCACTGATCCCGTCCGGCGTCCCGGGGCTCCGGGCGATGCCGGAGGAGCTCGGACCGTGGGGGACGGATGAGCGGATGGCGGCGGCGGACGACGGCCGGGGGTGCGTCGTCCAGGACCGTCGGGCGGCGCATGGGTGCAGCGGTGACCGCGGGGCTGATCGTGGCCGCGTTGGCCAGTGCGTCGGTGGCCGAGGTCGCGCCGGCGGGTGCTGCGGCCGCGGTCGTCGAGCCGGACGCGGACCGTGCGGCCGTGGCTGCCCCGCCCGCACCACGCCGGCCAGCGGTCACCGACGCGGCCAGGGGATCCGCCGAAGCACCTGCCGCCGACGTACCCGCCGCCCCGTCCGTGGCCCCCGCGCCGTCGGAGCCGACCGTGGTCGAGCCGGTGTGGAACCCGCCGCTGGCCGCCGGCGGGACCCCGGCGGTGGCGCTGCGGGCCTACGTACGGGCGGCGGAGCAGGCACCCGCGGCATGCGGCATCGGCTGGGAACTCATCGCGGCGATCGGCCGGGTGGAGTCGAACCACGGCCGGTTCGCCGGCGCGGCGCTGCAGCCCGACGGGACCTCGGCCCCACGCATCGTCGGCATCGCGCTGACCGGCGCCGGCGCGACGGCCGAGATCCGGGACACCGACCGGGGCCGGCTGGACGGCGACGCCACCTACGACCGCGCCGTCGGACCGATGCAGTTCATCCCCTCGACCTGGGCGCGCTACGCCGCCGACGGCGACGGTGACGGTCGCAGTGACCCTTTCGACCTCGACGATGCCGCTGCCGCGGCCGCCCGCTACCTGTGCGCCGCCGGTGGTGACCTGTCGCCCCTGACCGGCCAGGCCCGCGCGGTGTTCGCCTACAACCACTCCACCGCCTATGTCGCCTCGGTGCTGGAACTGGCCGCCGGCTACGCGGGGACGGCGACGCCCCCGCCCGCCCCTGCACCGGCTGGCCCTGCACCGGCTGACCCTGCACCGGCCGCGCCGCCGCCGGACCCCGCTCCGGAACCGCCTGCGGTGCTGCTGGCCGCCGAGCCGGCTCCGGCGGCCGCTCCGGCGCCGAGCCCGATTCCGGCGCCGACGCCGACGCCGACTGTCGAGCCGGAGCCGACTGCTGAGCCGACGCCGACTGCTGAGCCGACGCCGACTGCTGAGCCGGAGCCGACTGCCGAGCCGGAGCCGACTGCCGAGCCGGAGCCGACTGCCGAGCCGGAGCCGACTGCCGAGCCGGAGCCGACTGCTGAGCCGGAGCCGACTGCTGAGCCGACGCCGACTGCTGAGCCGACGCCGACTGCTGAGCCGACGCCGACGCCGACGCCGACGCCGACGCCGACGCCGACGCCGACTGCCGAGCCGGAGCCGACCGCTGAGCCGGAGCCGACCGCTGAGCCGGAGCCGACCGCTGAGCCGACGCCGACCGTCGAGCCGTCGCCGACCGCGCCGACGCCCGGCCCGGTGCCCAGCCCGTCGCCGGGGCCTGGGGCGTGCGACCCCGAGTCGTGGACCGTCGACGTCCGTGACGGCTCCGGCGAACCGGCGACCGCGGAGGCGTTCGCTGCGGAACTACGGGGGACCGGCGCCGTCGTCGGGGCCGTGGTGCTCACCGACGCCCGGGCGGAGTCGGCCCTGGAGTTCCCGGCCGGCCGGGAGGTCGAGGCCCGGGTGCTCGCCGAGGCACTGGGGCTGGCCGGACGTGTGCACGAGGCCGACGTCCCCCAGCTCACCGTGGTCGTCGGTGCCGACCTGGGGGACCAGCTGGCGGCGCTCGCTGCCCTGCCGACCCTGCCGACGCGGCCGTGCGAGGGGCCGCCGGAGGACTGACCGGGACGCGGGGCGCTAGGTTGCCCCGAGCGTCGACCCGGCAGGAGGCCCGTGTTCTTCTTCCTCTCCCGGCTGACCCGTGTGGTGGGCAGCCGGCTGCACGGCTGGCGGCTGCCGCTGCTGGTGATCGTGGTCGTCTTCCTCACCAGCTGGCTCGCCATGGCACTGGTCGAGCCGGCGGACAGCCAGATCGCCGCGCCGGGCAACTACTGGTGGTACTTCGTGGTCACCGCGGCGACCGTGGGCTACGGCGACCTGTTCCCGGTCTCGGACGGCGGGCACGTCGTCGGGGCCTACGTCATCGTCGGCGGGATCGTCACGCTGACCCTGCTGTTCACGCGGCTGTCCGACTACCTGTCGACGGTCCGCGGCAAGCGCCTGAGAGGTGTCGTGGCACTGGACCTGACCGACCACGTCGTCGTCCTGGGGTACACCCCGGGGCGCACCGAGCGGATCCTCACCGAGCTGGTGACCGAGGGCTGCGGGGAGATCGTGCTGTGCGCGTGGGACGACGTCGCCGAGCACCCGGTGCCGGAGCAGACCACGGTCTCCTTCGTGCGCGGTGACCTGACCGGGATCGACGTGATGACCCGGGCCTGCGTGGCCCGCGCGCGAACGGTCATCGTCGACGGGCGCGACGACAACGAGACCCTGGCGATCGCGCTGGCCGCCGACCACGCCAACCCCGAGGCGCACATGGTCGCCGCGCTGCGCGACCTGGGCCGTCGGGACGCGCTTCGGTACGTCAGCCCGTCGATCGCCTGCGTGCAGTGGCACATGCCCTACCTGCTCACCGAGGAGGCGCTGGACCCCGGCATCACCGACGTCTACACCGACGTGATGAGCCACGGCGGGCACGGCAACACCTACTCGGTGCGACTGCCCGCCGGCCACCGGTTCGCCGCCTTCGGCGACTGCCAGACGCACCTGGGCCGGGAGTTCGGTGCGACGGTGCTCGCGGTGCGCGACGACGGCGAGCTGGCGGTGAGCCCGCCGTGGGACACCCCGGTGCCGGAGGGGACGACGCTCTACTACATCGGGCGCCGGCGGATCGAACCACGGGAGCTGCTCAGCCGCTGACCGGATCGCCGGAGGAGTCGGCGGGCAGCAGCGTGCTGAGCAGCCGGGCAGTGTGCTCGACCGTGGGCAGGAAGCGCGCCATGCTGCGCGGTTGAGCCCGCGCGGAGAACCCGCACAGCGTGCCGAACAGCTCACCGGAGCGGGTCACCAGCGGCACCCCGACGTAGGCGGCGATCCGTTCCGGGGAGTCGGCCAGCAGCTGGGAGTAGACCGGGACGGCGGCGGTGACGGTCGCGACCCGGGGCCCGGTGCCGGTCACCATCGCCCGGCAGAAGGTCCGCTCCCACGGGAAGGACGTGCCGGCGGGGACCGCCTCGCGGGGATGGGCGTGCAGCACGACCTGCTCGGTCCCGGCCACCTCGGTCAGCATCCAGACGTCGAGCCCGACGGTGCGGTGCAGGTGGGTGAGGGACGCCCGGACGGCCGCCGGCCAGTCGGCGAACGGCGCGAGGTCGTCGACCACCACAGGGCGCATGTTGCACCGTGAGCCCGCGCGCGGTCTCCCGTCAATCCCTCCGGTCGCGTTCGATCCGGAATCGTTGCACAGCGTGTCCCGGGCGCTGGCGCGTCAGGTGCGGGAGCTCAGCCGCCGGCGCAGCACCTCGTCCTCGCGCCGGAGCACGACACCGACCAGCTCCCGGACGGCGGCCTCCGCCTGGCGCCCGATCAGCGGGGCGTCGACCGAGGCCTCGCCGGTCACCGCGGAGCGGGTGCCGGTGGGGTCGGGGAGCAGGCGACGCTCACCGGTGACCCGGACGACCCGCCCGAACACCTCGGCCTGCACGTCCAGGTCGCTGCGGTGCCCACCGGCGCCGTCCGGCGTCCAGGCGGCGCGCTCGAGGACGGACACGCGGTCGCCCACGAAGCGGGCGAACACCGGCGGGATGCCCGTGGTCGGCGCCGCGAGCCGCACCTCGGTGCGGGGGCGGTCGCCGTCGGCGGTCACGGTCAGCTCCTGCACCTGGGCGCCGAGCGCGGCCGCACGCTCGCGGAGGAACGACTCGTCGGTCAGCACGGCCAGCACGGTGTCCGGGGCGGCCGGGTAGCGCTCGCTCAGGTCGAAGGGCACACCTCATCCTGCCGCCGGCCGGCTGGGACCGCGCTTCGCGGCTCAGTCGTCCCGGCCGACGATCCGGAGGTGGGGCTGGGTGCGCACTCCGGCGGGGTCGGTCACCGGGAGCCCCGCCGCACGGCGCACGCGGTTCTCGGGGACGCCCAGCGACCGGGCCAGCGCCCGAGCCACCCGGTCGCTGACGTAGACGGACGTGCTCCCTGCGACCAACCCCCGGATCGCCTCCTTGGAGAGCGTCCCCTCGGTCCGCTGAGCCGCATCCTCGGCGGTGAGGCCGAGCTCGAAGAGCCGGCGCCAGATGAGCCGCTGCAGCGGGAGTCGGTGGATGGTCACCAGTGCGTCGATAACCGCCGGGCGGGCGCGAGAAACGTCCACCGCCGGGGTGGCGCTCAGGGGAGTCCCAGTTCCGCGCGTGCAGCGGCGAGGGCGGTGGCGGGCGGGGGCAGCCGGCCCGACGCCAGCACCGTGCCGTCGGCGATCAGCGACTCGACGGCCAGCCCGGCGCGCACCGAGCGCCGCAGCGCGGCGCCCCGCAGGCCCCGGCGCCGCCCGTCGCCCACCAGGGCGGGCACCAGCCACAGCCAGTTGGACGGGGAGACGACCTCCACGGCCACCTGATCGGGCAGTCCACCACGCAGGGCGCGGTAGACCGCACCGACCGGGTCGTCGCTGCTCGTGTCCCGGTGGCCCGGGTGGGCGTGCCCGCCGGCGTCGAAGGGGCGCACGTCCCCACTGCAGCACCCGCCCCCGGCCGGGCCGCGCGCACCGCGGACGAGCACGACCCGCGGGCTCACCGCGGCTCCTCCTGGGATGCAGCCGGCCGGTCCTCGGCACCCACCGTCGTCCGCCGGTCCCGGAACGCGGCGCGCAGTGCCAGCGCGGCCTCGACGATCAGCCACAGGGCCAGCAGGAAGATGACCGCGTCCAGCGGGGCCAGCACCCACTGGTCGTCGCGGACGAAGTTGCGCAGGTTCACCAGCAGCGCCCACGAGGTCATCAGCAGCAGGAAGACGAGCGGGATCAGCACCGCCACCGGGCTGCGGCCGCGGCGGGTGACCCACACGGCGATCACGGCCAGCGCCAGGCCGGCGGTGAGCTGGTTGGTGGTGCCGAACAGCTGCCACAGCACGCCGAAGGTGTAGCCGGCCTCACCGCCGCCGGGGAGCAGCGCCATCCCCAGCGGGATGAGCACGGCGATGGTGGTGGCGAGCGTGAGGTTGCGGGCCAGCACCCGGATGCCGGTGAGCTCACCGATCTCCTGGACGACGTAGCGCTGCAGCCGCACGCCGGTGTCCATCGTGGTGGCCGCGAAGCTGATCACCACGACCGCGGCGAAGATGGTGGCGATGTCCAGCGGGACGGCCAGGTTGTTGGCGAAGACCGCGACCCCGTTGACGAAGTTGCCGGTGGCGCCGCCGCTGGCGGTGGCGAAGTCGGGGTAGAGCGCCTCCCACTCGGCCTGGGAGGCGGCCACGCCCGCGGTGGCGGCGAGCACCGCGCCGGTGGCCAGCGAGCCCTCGCCGACGGCGCCCATGTAGCCCACGTACCGGGCGTCGGTCTCCCGGTCCAGCTGCTTGGACGTCGTTCCGGAGGCGACCAGCGAGTGGAAACCGGAGATGGCGCCGCAGGCGATGGTGATGAACAGGAACGGGAAGAAGCTCGGCGAGCCCTCCGGGACGTCGTTGACCACCGGCGCCTGGATGGTGTTCAGGCCGACGATCACGCCGAGGGAGATGACGCCCAGGGCGATGAACAGCTGGTGGCTGTTGATGTAGTCACGCGGCTGGAGCAGCACCCACACCGGGATGCGGGAGGCGACCCAGGTGTAGACGAACAGCAGGACCACCCAGAGGTTGCGGGTCTGCTCGAACCCGAGCGTCTCGGCCAGGCCGTCGAGGGAGATCGGGAACGCGTTGCCCACCAGGATCAGCGCGTACAGGATCAGCACCCCGACGATCGAGGGGATGAGCGCCGAGGAGCGGGTCTTGTAGATGTACTGGCCGATGGCCATCGCGACCGGGATCTCCACCACGATCGGGATGACCGCCCCGGGGTTGTTCACGAACAGGTTGCCGATGACCACGGCGAAGACGGCGTTCACCAGGGTCAGCAGGAAGAAGATGATCGCCAGGAACAGGCCCCGGGCGCGGCCGTTGACGACCTCCCCGGCGAGGGTGCCGATGCTGCGGGCCTTGTGCCGCACCGACACGACCAGCGAGCCGAAGTCGTGCACGCCGGCGGCGAAGATCGTGCCCAGCACGATCCAGGTCAGCGCCGGCCCCCACCCCCAGAACACCGCGATCGCCGGGCCGACGATGGGCGCGGCCCCGGCGACGGAGGTGAAGTGGTGACCGAACAGGACGTGCTTGTTGGTGGGCACGAAGTCCACGCCGTCGTTGAACTCGTGCGCCGGCGTCACGAACGCCGGGTCGAGCACGTACACCTTCTGGGCCAGGTAGCGGGAGTAGTACCGGTACCCGAGGAAGAACAGCACCCCGACCACGGCTGCCACGACGACTGCGGGCACGGCGACCTCCAGCGCAGGGCGGCCCGAGCGGCCGCAGGCCCGCAGAGTAGACAGTGGACGTGACCGAGCGCACAACTCCGACGCGGGCGATTCGCGCCGCCGGCCTCGCCGAGCTGGTCTGGCGACGCCCCGGCAGCCCGCCCGGAGCGCTCGGCGTGGTCCCGCTGCTGCTCGGCCAGCGACCGGCCGCGGCCCTGCCGTGGGCGCAGGTGGCGGCCGCCCGCAGCGTCGCCGCTGCGGACGCCGCGGCGCTCGTCCTCTCCGATCCGCGGCTCACCGGAGCCGGCTGGGAGCCGCTCGCGCTGAGTGGCCGGTGCACCCTGGTCGAGGACGGCGACGGCCGCCTGTTCACCGACGAACTGCTGCCGCAGGAGCTGCGCAAGCACCCGCCGTCCCGGGCGCTGGCCGACTCGGCCATGCTCCGCCGGGAGCACTGGTGGTACCTGCCGCGGCTCGTCCTCGTGCTCGAGGACGTCCGGGTCGTCCCGACGAGGCGCCGCGACGGGCCGGCCGACGCCGTCCTCGCGGTCGACGACGGCGGCCTGCACGCCGGCACCGTGCGGGTGGGGGAGTGGGGCGCCGATCCGCTGGTGCTCGACGGTGCCCCGGCGGCGACCGGCCCGGCGACGCTCGTCGGTCAGGAGGTCTCGGTGCCCGACGCCGAGCGGTGGACCGTGCACGTGACCACCGGGCGGCTGGCCGACGGGCGGCTGACCGACGTCACGCCGGCGGCCGGCCGCGGGCTGGAGCCGACGCCCGGGCTGCTGGCCCGGGTACGACGGCAGCGAGCGCTGCACCGAGCCTGCCTCGCCGCCCTCCGGGACGCCGGGCACGCCTGACCGGCACGGGGGTGGTCAGGCCGCGTCGTCGCGCAGGGCGCCAGCCGACCGTCGCCTGATCGGGACGACACGGACGCGCCACCGGTCCCGCAGCCGGAACGCCGGGCGCCCGGTGACTGCGGTGCCCGGCGGTCCGGGTCCGGTCGGCGGTCAGCTCCCGGGGGCGCTGCGGTCGGCCAGCGCCTCCTCGGCCTGCAGGTCGGGGACGTGCGCCACGAGGCGGCGCAACAGGTGGTTGAGCTGCGCCACGTCCTCCGCCGAGAGGTCCGCCAGGATGATCTCCTGGCCGCGCAGCGAGATCGGCAGCATCGCGTCGTGCATCTCGGCCCCGGCCGCGGTCAGGAACAGCTGCCGGGAACGGCCGGTCTCCTCCACCTGCACGATGAGCCGGCGCTCGGTGAGCACGCCGACGCTCTTGGAGATGATCGCCTTGTTCATCGCCACGAAGTCGGAGATCTCGCTCGCCGTCACGCCCGGACGGAGGGCGAGTGCGGAGATGACGCGCCAGTCGTTGGTGCCCAGGCCGAAGTGGGCGCGGAGGAGTCGTGACTCGCGCCAGACCAGGCTGTTCGACAGCAGGGAGATCAACCGCGGCGTGAAGTCGTTGCTGTCGATCACGGTCGGCATGGGTTCGAGGACCGCTTCCGGCGGCAGCTCCATCGTTGCGTTCCTCATCACGGTGGCGCGGCGCGCGGCCCCATCATCGCGAGATGCGGCTCGTGCCTGTCCGGAAAAGCCTAGCCAGGCGTGGGGGGGGGGGGGGGGGGGGGGGGGGGGGGGGGGGGGGGGGGGGGGGGGGGGGGGGGGGGGGGGGGGGGGGGGGGGGGGGGGGGGGGGGGGGGGGGGGGGGGGGGGGGGGGGGGGGGGGGGGGG